>JAOPVG010000343.1 GCA_025966255.1 Jatrophihabitans sp. | reverse complement strand
CTGCACGAAATATCCCTGACCGAACGGGATCGGCCCCACCGCCTGGGCCGCCTGCTTGTTCGGGAAGAAGCAGTAGGTCACAGTGCTGCCGGCTTGCGCGGTCGACTCGTCGGTCTCGCACGTGGTGACGGTGTCCTCGCCCACACCCGGGCCCGTCTCGGTGCTCGTGAGCGTGGTGCCGGCGGTTGTCGTGCCGACCGGATATGCGTCATCCGACTTCGTCTGCACGCCGACGCGGATCTTCTGGGTTCCGTAGTTGGGCTCCACCTGCGGCGCTCGGGTGTCGACCGCGGGCTTCGGCTCGGCCCGCTTCGCCTGGTTCGCCGCGCCCGGCGCCGCGGCGTGCCCGCTTCCAGTGGCGGCCGTGCGGCCGCTCGGCGTAGCAGCGGGACCGCTCGGGGTGCCGGCTGTCGCCGTCGACGCGGTGGCGGCGTCGGGTGAGCCGGGATCGGCCGGCGCGTCGGTCGGCGTCACCTGCGGCGCCTCGGCGTGGGCGAGGGGCGCGATCGCGAACAGCGCCGCCATTCCGGACGCGCTGACGCTGGCGATGACCGGCGCCGGCCGCAGTGACCGCGGCCGCGCGTGGCGATGACGAGCAGACATACGAGGCCCTCCGACCAGCTGAATCCGCCGCCCCACGCGGCAGTAGCAGCGTGATCGTGTCGATATCGAAGCGTCCCGTCAACGCGAGGAGCACCAATTCGGCCCGTATGGACCGGGCAAATCGGGCGGATCGGATCAAGATCGCCTACCGCGGGGGAAATGCGACCGGCCGCAGCCGCGGCACCAGCGCGCCGTTCTCGGGCGAGCCGGTCTGACGCGCCTACAGCGTCGCGGCGATCGGGATCACCTTCTCGCCGAGGAGCTCCAGCGGCGTGATCGAGGCGACGTTCGGCACCATGCCGTGCACGTGCTCGACGCCCAGCGCGGCCAGACCGCGCAGGCTCTCCAGGATGCCGTCGATGTTCTCGCCGTCCTGGCCCGGGTCCAGCGGCATCATGACCGTCTTCTTGATGTCGTCGTAGTCGCGGCCGACGTCGTCGCAGTGTCCGCGCAGCACGTCCAGCTTGTGCTCGAGTTCGGGCGACGGGAACAGATTGCAGGCCTGCGCGTACTTCGCCACGAGGCGCAACGTCTTCTTCTCACCGCCGCCCCCGATCAGGATCGGCGGGTGCGGACGCTGGAGTGTCTGCGGCGAGTTGAGCGTGCGGTCGAGCGTGTAGTGCTTGCCGTGGTAGGGCTCCTCCGAGTCGCTGCACATCTGCAGGAAGATCTGCACCGCCTCCTCCAACCGCTCGAACCGATCGGCCGTGGGTGGGAAGGGAAGGCCGAGACCGCGGGCCTCCTCCTCGTTCCACGCGGCACCGATGCCGAGCCAGGCCCGGCCCTCGGACAGGACGTCGAGAGTGGTGACGATCTTGGCGAGCAGGCCGGGTTCGCGATAGACGACGGCCGTCACCCAGGACAACAATTCGATCCGTTTGGTGCGCGCGGCCAGGAAGCCGAGTGTCGTATAGGCCTCGAGCATGTCCAATTCCGGCGGCCCGATGACGCGGATCTGCCATACGTGGTCCATCACGCTGAGGCGGGCGAAGCCGGTGTCCTCGGCGGCGGCGGCGATGCGAGTGAGGTCGGAGGCCAAGGCGGTCGGCCCGTTCGGGTAGGTGAGGTTGGCCAGGTGCAGACCTAGTTTCACGGTGTGTCTCCTCGAGATGTCGGTTCCCTTTCGACGCTAGTACCCGGCCGACTGCGCGTACCCGGCCGACTGCGCGCCGCCGCTGCGAGCGCGGCCGAATAGCGGTCGGGGCTACCGGTCTCGCTCGTCGACGATGCGCCGCATCTTGCCCATCGAGCGCTCGACACCGTCGGGCTCGAGCACCTCAACCGTCACCGTGACCCCGATGGTGTTCTTGATCAGCGTGCCCAGCTGATCACCGCCGGCGCGCGCCTCGGCTGCGGCGGCGTCGGGCCGACGCTCGACCCGCACGGCCATCTCGTCCATGCGCCCCGGCCGCGACAGCACACACTGGAAGTGCGGCGACAGCGCGGGCGTGCGCAGGATCAGCTCTTCGATCTGCGTCGGGAACAGGTTCACCCCGCGCAGGATGATCATGTCGTCGCTGCGGCCGGTGATCTTCTCCATCCGGCGCATCGGGCGGGCGGTGCCGGGCAGCAGTCGGGTGAGGTCACGGGTCCGGTAGCGGATGATCGGCATCGCCTGCTTGGTCAGCGAGGTGAAGACGAGCTCGCCCTCGTCGCCGTCCGCCACGACGCCACCGGTCAAAGGATCGATGATCTCCGGGTAGAAGTGGTCCTCCCAGATGTGCAGGCCGTCCTTCGTCTCCACGCATTCGTTCGCGACGCCGGGGCCCATCACTTCGGACAGGCCGTAGATGTCGACGGCGTGCATGTCGAGGCGCTGCTCCATCTCGGTCCGCATCTCGTTCGTCCACGGCTCGGCTCCGAAGATGCCCACCGCCAGCGACGTCGATCGCGGGTCGAGGCCCTGGCGCTCCATCTCGTCGACGATCGCCAGCATGTACGACGGCGTCACCATGATCACGTCCGGCTCGAAGTCCCGGATGAGCGTGACCTGGCGTTCGGTCATGCCTCCGGACACCGGGATCACCGTGCAGCCGAGGGCCTCGGCGCCGTAGTGGGCGCCGAGCCCGCCGGTGAACAGGCCGTAGCCGTACGCGACGTGCACCTTGTCGCTCGGACGTCCGCCCGAGGCGCGAATCGAGCGGGCCATCACGGTGGCCCAGGTGCGGATGTCCTGGGCGGTGTAGCCGACGACGGTAGGCCGGCCGGTCGTGCCGCTCGAGGCGTGGACGCGGGACACCTCGGCCTGCGGCACGGCGAACATCCCGAACGGATAGTTGGCACGCAGGTCGGCCTTCGTGGTGAACGGCAGCGCGGCAAGATCGGACAGCTCCCGGATGCCCGACGGGTGAACGCCGGCCGCGTCGAAGGACGCCCGGTAGTGCGGCACGTTGTCGTAAGCGTGACGGACCGACCACTGCAGGCGCTCCAACTGCAGCGCGCGCAGCTCGTCGACGGACGCGCGCTCGATCGGATCCAGTGATTCCGGCGGCGGGGTGCGATCCTGCATGGCCCCATCCTGCCCGGCCCCGTCCCGGCTCTGACCTCGCAGGCTCGCTGCGGGGCGCCGCCTGCGAGCCTCAGGGATCAAGTCGGAAGGGCGTGGACGAGGTCGAGGGCGCGGGCGAGGGTGGTGAGCCGGTCGGCCACCGTCTCGCCGGCCGGATAGATGCGCAGTGTGGTCACGCCGGCGTCCTGCCACACCCGCAGCCGCTCGCGCACCATCGCCTCGGTGCCGATGAGCGTCGTGGCCAGCACCATGTCGTCGGTGACGAGGCGGGTCGCGTCCTCGCGCGTGCCCGCCTGCCAGAGCCGGCGCACCTCTCCTGCGACGTCGGCCCAGCCCTGCCGGCTGTACGCGTCGTTGTAGAAGTTCGTGCTGGCCGATCCCATGCCGCCGAGGCTGAACGCGAGTTCCCCCTTCCGCCGCTCGACCAGGCGGCCCAGATCGTGCTCGTCCGCGGCGAACGCGACCTCCGCCCCCTGGCAGATGTCGAGGTCGGCGAGGGTGCGGCCCGCCGACGCGGCGCCCTCGCGCAGCGGGCCGAAGTAGGCCGCGGCGCCTTCGGGGACGAAGCTGGTGCCCAGCCAGCCGTCGGCCACCGCACCGGTGAGCCGCAGCATCCGCGGCGACAGCGACGCGATGTAGATCGGAATCGCGGCGTTCGGCTCGATCATCAGCCGCATCGGGCGTCCCTCGCCGCCCGCGCGCGGAATGTCGAGCAGCTCGCCGTGGAAGTCGATCTTCTCCCCCGCGAAGGCGGCGCGGATCACCTCAATCGTCTCCCGCATCCGAGTGAGCGGCCTTTGGAACGGCACACCGTGCAGGCCTTCGATCACCTGCGGGCCCGAGCTACCCAGCCCGAGCAGGAAGCGTCCCTCGGACAGCTGCGCGAGCGTCAGCGCCGTCATCGCCACCGCGACTGGCGTCCGAGTACCGACCTGGATGATGCCGCTGCCCAGCAACATTCGGCTGGTGCGGGCCGCAAGGTAGCCGAGCGGGGACGGCGCATCGGCCCCCCACGCCTCGGCGACCCAACAGATGTCGAGGCCGAGCCGCTCGGCCTCCAGCACGAAGTCGACGGTGTCACGCCAGTCGCGGCCGAACTCGACGGTCGTCGCGGTACGCATCAGACCGGCCGCTCGGCCAGCTCCTTGATCGCGTCGAGGTTCGCCTGCATGGCGGCGCGGAATTCGACGAGGCGCCCCGCCACGATCCGCTCCTCCTTGTCCGGCATCTTCTCGATCGCGACGGTCAGCCCGGACGGGCCGGTGCCGAGCCGCATCCATTGCGCGAGCATCGTGCCCGAACCCTTCGGCCGCAGGCTGAATCGCCACGTGGTGTTCGGCTCGGTGACGTCTCCGACCACCCACGCGAAGGAGCGCGGCTCGTCCCACTCGATCACGGTGGAGGTGGTCTGCCATTCGCCGAAGTACTTGTTGCGATTGGTCGCGACGAAGCAGCGCCCGACGGGCGCGCCGCCCTCGGGCTCCCACTTCGCCGTCTGCAGTTCGTCGCTCAGCGACACCAGTAGATCGAGGTCGGTGACGAGCGGCCAGATGCGCTCCGGTGCGGCCTCGACGTAGAGTTCGACGTCAACAGTGGGCTTGTCGACGTGCCGCATCGGTCCACTGAACCAGCCGTCAGGGTCGGCGTCGAGCGCCTAGCGGTCGAGCTCGGCCTCGATCGCGGTGACCACTTCGTCGGCGAGCGGCTCGACCGCGGGCCGGAAG
>JAOPVG010000341.1 GCA_025966255.1 Jatrophihabitans sp. | reverse complement strand
AGCAGCACCCGCACCTTGCCCGCGATGTCGGCCTGCGAGCTGGTGGCGAACGTCTCGGCGCAGTCGCCGCCCTGCAGCAGGAACGCCTCGCCGCGGGCCACCGCGCCCAATCGCTCGCGCAGCTGGTCGACCTCGGAGGCGACGACAAGCGGAGGCATCGCCGACAGCGTGAGCGCGGCCTCGCGCAGGGCCGTGGGGTCGGGCCACTCCGGCTGTTGCGCCGCGGGCAGCGACCGCCAGGCGTCCAACCCGGTCGCCAGTGAGTCGGCGGAGGCGGAGGGCAGTTCAGGTGTGACGGTCACGCCCCTCAGCGTATTCGCTAGCCGAAGAAGACTTCTGCCTCGGTGTACAGCTCGGGGGTTACGAGCTTCAGTTCGGTCGTGGCATCGGCCAGCGCCACCCGCACGATGTCGGTGCCGCGCAGGGCCACCATCTTGCCGAAGTCGTGATCGCTCACCGCGTCAATGGCGTGCAGACCGAAGCGAGTGGCCAGCATCCGGTCGAACGCCGTGGGCGTGCCGCCGCGCTGGATGTGCCCGAGCACGGTGGTGCGGGCCTCCTTGCCGGTGCGCTTCTCGATCTCCCCCGCGAGCCACTCGCCGATGCCGCCGAGCCGGACGTGCCCGAACGCGTCGAGCCCCTTGTCCACCGTGGCGTTCTCGCCGTCGTCGGGCGTGGCGCCCTCGGCGACGACGATGATCGGCGCGTAGTGCGCTTGGAAGCGGCTCTCGACGTACGCGCACACCCGCTCGATGGAGAACGGGAACTCCGGCAGCAGGATCACGTTCGCCCCTCCCGCCATGCCGGCGTGCAGCGCGATCCAGCCGGCGTGCCGGCCCATCACCTCGACGATGAGCGCGCGGTGGTGCGACTCGGCCGTCGTGTGCAGACGGTCGATGGCCTCCATGGCGATGTTGACCGCCGTGTCGAAGCCGAACGTGTAGTCGGTGGCGTTGAGGTCGTTGTCGATCGTCTTCGGGACGCCGACGACGTTGACGCCGCGCTCGTGCAGCTTGGTGGCCACGCCGAGCGTGTCCTCGCCGCCGATCGCGATGAGGGCGTCCACCGCGAGCTGATGCAGGTTCTCGGTGATCTTGTCGACGCCGCCCTCGACCTTGAACGGGTTGGTGCGCGACGAGCCGAGGATCGTGCCGCCCCGCGGGAGGATGCCGCGGACGTCCGGCACGCCCAGCGGCATGGTGATGTTCTCGAGCGGGCCCCGCCAGCCGTCCCGGAATCCGACGAACTCGTGGCCGTAGATCCCGGCGCCCTTGCGGACGACGGCCCGGATCACGGCATTGAGGCCGGGGCAGTCGCCGCCGCCGGTGAGGACTCCGATTCGCATGTCGCGACCCTAGCCAAGTCGCGAAGCCTGGTCGGCAAGGACCTGCCAGCGGGCCAGATTGTGCCGGGCGTCGGCCAGCGCGTCGTGCTGATCGCGCGGGGCGGCCGGCAGCGGCGGCGAGCCGGCGTCCTCCCAGCGCTGCCGCAGCTCGTGCGTGAAACGGGGGATCGCGCGCGGCAGGGCCCGCATGTCGCCCCACAGCTGGCACAGGACGACGTGGTCATAGGCCGACATCCAGGCCCACAGCTCGATCGGCTCCCCGGGTTCGGCCAGGAAGGCGAGCAGGTCCTCGCGGATCCGGTCCCGCGACCGCCACGCCGGATCGGCCGGCCCCGGGAGCTTGTCGAGGACGTTGCGCCGCACCCAGTCGATGGCGCGCGACGGGTCGAACTCGGTCGACACCGCGTAGAACTCGCGGCCGGACTCGTCGACGACCCCGATCGACACCAGGTCGATGGTGCGGCCGTCCTCGATGAACTCGCAGTCGTAGAAGAACCGCACGCGCTACGAGGCCCGGCTCTTCGGTGCGCGGTCGCCGATCTCGCGCACATCTGCGGCACCGGGCGAGCCGAAGGCGGCGTCCTTGCCCTGGGACTTCTTCACCTTCGCCGCGTACTGGTCGACGTACTCCTGACCGGAGAGCTGCATGAGCTCGTACATGATCTCGTCAGTCATGGAGCGCTCGACGAACCGATCGCCGGACATGCCCTCATACCGGGAGAAGTCCAGCGGCTTGCCGAACCGGACGCCCGGCCGGGGCCGCAGCTTCGGAAAGATCCGTCCCTGCGGCTGCACGACGTCGGTGTTGATCATCGCGCACGGTACGACGACGGCGCCGGACTCCAGGGCCAGCCGGGCGACGCCGGTCTTGCCGCGGTACAGCCGCCCGTCCGGCGAGCGGGTGCCTTCGGGATAGATGCCGAGCAGCGTGCCTTCGCCCAGCACGCGCACGCCGGTGGTCAGGGCGGCGCGGGCGGCGTCGGAGTCGCCACGATCGATCGGCACCATGCCGACGGCGTACATGAACCGTCGCGTCAGCCGTCCCTTGAGCCCGGGCGTGGTGAAGTACTCCGCCTTGGCGAGGAATGTCACCTTGCGCCGGATCACGATCGGCATGAAGAACGAGTCGCAGAAGGACAGGTGGTTGCTGGCGATGATGACCGGCCCATCGGCCGGAATGTTCTCGCGCCCCTCGGCCCAAGGTCGCCAGAGCAGTCGCAGGAGGGGGCCCAGGAACACGAACTTGGCGAGCCAGTAACCCACGCCGCCTCCCGCTCCGAGTCTGCTTATGCTGCTCCGACCACCCAATTTTCCTACGTTCAGACCCTAGTGCGGGCACTCGCTTCCTACCAACCCACTGTGCGGCGTGGCCTGGGTCGCCGATGGGCGCTTCCGGAAGGCATGATTGGGGACGGAAGTAACGAGGTCCGTGGAGGTCTGGGTGGGGCAGTTTCCCGAGGCGATACCCGACAGTGAGCCGTTCTCCTCGGACGGTGGCCCGGTCGGGGTGGTCCTGAGCCACGGTTTCACGGGTGAGCCGGGGAGCATGCGGCCGTGGGCCCAGCATCTGGCCGACGCCGGATACACCGTGCGGCTGCCACTCCTGCCGGGCCACGGAACCACCTGGCAGGACACCAACCGCACCCGCTGGCCGCAGTGGTACGAGGCGATCGAAGCCAGTTACCGCGACCTCGCGCAGCGTTGCGACACGGTGTTTGCGTTCGGGCTGTCCATGGGCGGCACGCTCGTCACCCGGCTGGCGGAGCGGAATCCGCACGGCATCGCCGGGCTCGTGCTCGTCAACCCCGCGTACGGCACGAAGCGGGTCGACGCGAAGCTCGCCCCGTACATCGCGTGGGCGGTGCGCTCGCGTCCGTCGATCGGCGGGGACATCAAGAAGCCGGGGGTCAGCGAGCCGGCCGGTGACCGCACGCCGGTGGTGGCCTTCGCATCGCTGCTCAAGCTGTGGAAGGTGACGACCGCCGATCTGCCCAGCGTGCGCGCACCGATCCTGATGTATCGCTCCCGGGTCGATCACGTCGTCGATCCGCTGTCGGCACAGTTGCTCAAGGCGGGTGCGGTCAACACGACCGTCCGCGAAGTGATGCTCGAGGACAGCTACCACGTCGCCACCCTCGACAACGACGCGCCGACGATCTTCGAGGGCAGCGTCGAGTTCATCCGGTCCCTTGCCGATCCGGTGCCCGGATCCACGACCGTCGCCGATGACTCCGGAGACCCCATCGGCAGCGCTCCATGACGCCCCATGAGACGCCCGACGGCGTCGGCCCCGAACCGGGCCGCCTCGACAACGGACTGCGCGCGACGACCTACGTCCCGCTGACCGACGTCGACCGCGCGGTCGGCCAGCACCTGCTCACGGCCCTCGGCCGGGCCCGGATCGCGGCCTACCTCGGTCCGCCCGGCGCGGCTGAGGACGACCAGCACCGCCTTTTCGTCGCCTCCGAGGAACGGGTCGACGCCCGCACGATCGTTGCGGCGGCGGTGCGTGCGCTCGGCGCCCCGGAGCCGCAGATACCTGAGCCGGCCCCTGATCCGCTCGCCGGGCTGGACACCAACTCGGTGTTCGACGCCCTGGTCGCCGACTGGCACGTCGACACGCACAACGCGATCCGCGAGGCCGAACGCGATCTCACCAAGGAGGACGCCGAGTGGCGGGCCCGCCTGGCGAAGCCGCCGGCCGAGGATCCGATCTGGCTCGACGAAGACCACTACGTCCCGCCGCCGCCTCCCCCGCTGCCCCGCCTGGCCGGGCCGACGATCCTCGCGATGTCGGTGCTCGCGATGTCGATCCTGTTGCTGGGGCTGGGCGGCCAGATCGGGCTGGCCGGCAACCTCACGCTCGTGCTCGGCATACTCGGGCTGATCCTCGGCGTCGGCATCCTGCTGAGCCGGGTGCACGACAACCGCCGCGACGACGATGACGACGGCGCCGCGCTCTAGATCGGTTAGTCCGGGAGCGACAGCTCCACGCACACCGGTTGGCTGGCGGCCCGAGTCGGCAGTTCCCGGGCCTCGCCGATGCCGATCCGGCCGTCGACGAATATGCCATCGGCAATGGCTACTCGGTTCTCGCTGAGCGCCTGCCACGCCGCCGTGCTCGACCCGTTCGCTCCCTGGGCGCTGATCACGACCGCTGGGTCGGCCGGGACGAGACGCGCGATCGCCGCCTGCAGCTCACCGGCCTGTCGCCGGCGAACGGCCGCGGTGCCGGCGAATTGCGCCGCCGCAACTATGAACTCGCTGCCGCGCAGCCGCAGCACAGCCAGGGCGGCGCCGGACGGGCGTAGCCGGCCGGCTGCGGTGAAGCGGAGGTCGGTGGTCCTCACGACGTCGACACCGAGGGACGACATCAGCAGGTTGGCGCCGCCGGTGCGTCCACCGCTGACGACCACCAGGCCGGCCCGGCGCGCTAGAGCAGCCGAGATCGAACGCCAGCGCAGCAGGCTCGGCGAGCCGTGCACGCACGCGACGTCGGGACGCGCGGCTTCGATCAGCTCGGCCAGCGCGGCGCGGTCGAGCGGCAGCGATCGGGCGTTGACGGACAGCAGACGCAGCGCGGGCACCGCGTCATCCTTCCGTAGCGGACCGGCGGGCCTGGCGACGGGCGAGGTCGGCCGCGCCGACCAGCCCGGCGTCCGGCCCGAGGGCAGCGGCCACGACCTCGGCCACCGGCCGGAAACCGCGGCCGGTGAGACCATGCGCGAACTCCTGACGGGCCGGGCCGATCAGCAACTCCCCCGCCGCCGACACGCCGCCCCCGATCACGAACGTCGACGGGTCGATGACCGCGGCCAGGTTGGCCAGCCCGAGACCCAGCCAGCGGCCCATCGTGGTGCAGATCGACCCCGCCGCGGGATCGCCGGCCTCGGCCGCGGCGGTGACGACGGGGCCGGTGAGTTTGTCGATCGACCCGGCCAGCTCGATCATCCGCGCGGCCGCCATCGGCGACTCCTCGGCCAGCTCCCGCGCGTCGCGCGCCAAGGCGCGCCCGGACGCGTACATCTCCAGGCAGCCCCGGTTGCCGCAGGCGCACCGCCGGCCGTCCGGCACCACGGTCATGTGCCCGTACTCACAGGCGATCCCGAAGGCACCGCGGTACACCGAGCCGCCGACGACCAGCCCGCCACCGATGCCGGTGCCGAGGGTGATGCACACGACTACTGGCTGATCCTGCGCGGCGCCGAAGCGGTACTCGGCCCAGGCAGCGGCGTTGCCGTCGTTCTCGACGATCAGGGGCAGATCGATCCGGCCGGCGAGTGAGTCGCGCAACGGCTCGTCGCGCCACGCCAAGTGCGGGGAGAACAACACCGTGGCGTGGTCGTTGGCGATCCAGCCGGCCGCGCCGATGCCGACAGCCTCCACGTCGTGCCGAGCGGCCAGTGCGCCGACCACCGCGACGATGATCGCCTCGGTCTCCTTGACGTCGTGCCCGGGCGTCTCACGCCGCTCGCGGTCAAGGATGTGCCCCTCGGCGTCCACCACCCCGGCCGACACCTTGGTGCCGCCGATGTCGACGCCGATCGCGAGCCCCGCGACCGGCTCAGGACTCGTCATCGACGTCATCGAGCCTGATGCGTTGCACGCGCGGAGCGGGGCGGGGCCGGGACTTCTTGCCGTCGTCGCCGGACGGGCCGGCCTTGGCGACGCTGGTGTCGACGAACGCGCGGAAGGCGGTGGCCAGCGCGGTGCCCGCTTCGGCCACCCGCTCGGTGAGCTCGGGGTGCTCGCCGCGCAAGATGCTGGCGAACTGGCACAGCGGGCACCACTGGCACTCCGGTCCGCCGTGTCCGGACGGCGGCTCGGGCATGGTGCGCTGGGCCCACTCTTGAACCGCGGCCATCAGCTTGCGGGCCTCGTCGGCGAACGGGCTCGCGGTCGGTCCCTCGGGGCCGTCGGTGACGCCGTCGCCGTGCGACTCGGACTGGTGCTCAGCCATCGGCGTCTCCGGTGGCGCGGCCATCGGCGTCTCCGGTGGCGCGGCGCGAGCCGCGGCGGTCGGGTCCGGGCGATGGACGGGGACGAGGGCGGGTCCGGGGCGAGGTGCTCGGGCCACCACCCGGCCACAGGTCGGGGTCGGGCCGGAAGCGCACCCGCAGCTCCCGACCGTCGAACTCGCCGCCCTCGACGATGCAGCGGCGCAGCACGCTGGGCAGGGTGAGGACGCGCCGGTTCGGGCCGACCGTCACCACCAGCTCGTCGCCGGCCCGAACCGCGTCAACCGAGGCCCGCTGCGCCAGCGGCAGCGCCATGCGCAGGACGAAGCCGTCACCGTCGGAGTCGACGTTCAGCGGGCGGTCGGCCGTCGCCGGCGGGGCCGGGTCGTCGCCGGGCAGCTCGCCGTACAGGGAGGTGGCGACCTCGCGCAGCGCGGCCGCCCCGATCGGCTCGGCCGAGCGGTAGGGCAGTTCGCGCACCGGCAGCCCGGCGAAGGACTCCCGGATCGAGGTCAGCTGCTTCTGCTGGGCCCGCACCCAGCCCTGCCGCCATTCGTCGTCACCGGCCGGGAACACCCGATTGGCCACGATGAGGTCGACGGAGTAGCCGTAGAGCGCGAGCGCGGTGAACGTGCGCCGGGCCTCGGCCGCCACCACCGCCTCGGGGGTGAGGACGAGCCGTACCGACGTCACGGCGGGGTCGCCGAGCAGGTGCTGCACCGAGGCGAGCTCGTCGTTGAGACGCAGCAGCGCGTCGAACAGGGTGTCCGGCGGGATGGCGTCGCCGCGGCCGAGCATGGCCGCGATGGGGCGCATGCCCTTGGCGATCCGCCGCTGCGCCGGAAAGACCCGCTGCAGGTACCAGGTCAGTGCCTCGGGCAGCGCCAGCAGACGAAGCGTCTCGGCCGTGGGCGCGCAGTCGACGACGAGGGCGTCCCAGTTCCCGGTGATCGCAAGCTCGCGCACCGCGAGCAGGGCGAGGACCTCGTCCACGCCGGGCAGCACGGTGAGCTCGTCGGCGGTGATCGGATCCACGCCGCCGCGGGCGAGCATGTCCACGAGGAAGGCCTGCACGTCTCGCCAGGCGGCCTCGAAGCGTCCCTGCGTGTCGATCTGCACGGCCCACAGGCTGGGCGCCACCTCCACCGGCTGATCGGTCAGCGTGACGTCGAGCGCGTCGGCCAGGGAGTGCGCGATGTCGGTGGAGAGCAGCAGCGTCTTGAGGCCGCGGTCGGCCAGCCGCAGCGCGGTGGCCGAGGCGGTGGTCGTCTTGCCGACGCCACCCTTGCCGGTGAACAGGACGATGCGCATGCCAATCAGACCTTCAGGCCCTCGACGCGCTTCTTGAGCTCCTTCAGCGCGGTGTCCATCACGACCCGCTCGGCCTTCCGCTTGAGCAGGCCGAGCATCGGGATGATCAGGTCGACCGATAGCGAGTAGGTGACGTAGGTGCGGCCCGGCCCGTCGGCGCGCAACGAGTAGGACCCGTGCTGGGCCCGCATCATCTGACCCTTGGTGAGGTCCCACTCCACCTTGTCGTTGCCCGACCAGACGTAGGTCAGCTCGTACTGATCGCGCACGATTCCGGCGTCGAGGTTGAAGGCGACGCGGCGGGCGCGGCCAGCCGGCCCGTCCTCGACGACCTCGGCCTTCTTCACCGAGCCCGCCCACACCGGATAGTTCGGAAAGTCGGCAATGACGGCCATGATTTCCGCGGGGTCGGCGTCGATGGTGATCGACTGGGTCGACTCGTCGGGCATGGCAAGAGAGGCTACCCGGCACGCCGCGAGGGCACGCCGAGCGCGCGGAGGTCACGTCACGGAGGCGTGCGACGCGGACGTGTGCCGATCCATCCGGCTGGGGTCGAGCTGGTCGGCGAGCGCCCAGAACTGCTGCTTGGTCAGCTGCCGGTACTCACGGGTGACGCGTTCGCGGAGGCGTCGACCGATTTGCCGCCCCGGCGCCGGGTCCAGCCGCAGGAAGAAATGCGCGACGACGCCCTCGAACATCGGCTCCAGCCACACCTCGGCGGTGCCGGCCAGCCCCACGCCGCGCCCGGCCGCGACGGAGCGGACAAACCAGCGCACGCCCTTCTCTCCGCGCCACTCGTCGACGCGCAACTCCAGGCCCGGCCACCAGCGCCGCCAGTTGGCCGGCTCGGCGACGATGGCGGCCAGCGCAGACGGGCGCGCCGCGAACCAGGTCGAGTCGACGATGTCGATGTCCGGCACGCCGCCCAGGATTGCACGCAGGCCCGTCCGACGCCCGTTAGCGCCGTCCAGAACGACGAGTTACCGTGAGCCGGCACCGGCAACGTGGCTGGAGGCACGACTCGACCCGTCGCGAGTCCACGCAAGTCCCGGCAAGTGATCCCCAGAAAGGCTCGGACGAGTGCACGAGCTGCATGTCGCCAGCAAGATCACCACCGTCAGCCAGAGCAACACCGCTGACTTCGTCTTCGACAACGCGGCGTCGCGCCCCGGGCACATCGCGCTGCGTCGGCGGGTCAATGGGACCTGGGTCGACGTCACGGCGACGGAGTTCGCCGACGAGGTGACGGCCGTCGCCAAGGGACTCATCGCGGCGGGCATCTCGTCCGGCGACCGCGTCGCGGTCATGAGCAAGACCCGGTATGAGTGGACGGTCGCCGACTTCGCGCTGTTCACGGTCGGCGCGGTAGTGGTGCCGATCTACGAAACGTCCAGTGCCGAGCAGGTCGAGTGGATCGCGTCGGACTCCGGCGCGCGCGGAATCTTCGTCGAGACCGCCGGGCACTCGACGATCGTCGAGTCGATCCGCGGCCAGGCCCCCGATCTCGAGCACATCTGGGAATTCGAGAGCGGCGCGATCGATTCGCTCGTGAAGGGCGGCGTCGACGTCACCGACAGTGAGGTCGACAAGCGGCGCTCGGCCGTCACCCTCGACGATCTGGCCTCGATCATCTACACGTCGGGCACGACCGGCCGGCCGAAGGGCTGCGAGCTCACCCATCGCTGCTTCGTCATCGAGGTGGACGAGCTCCTCGACGTCCTGTCCGACTTCTTCAACGCCGACACCTCGACGCTGCTCTTCCTCCCGATCGCGCACGTCTTCGGCCGGGCCATCGAGATCGGCGCGATCGCGGCCGGGTGCACGCTCGGCCACACCGCCGACGTGAAGAACCTGATCGAGGACCTCGTCGCCTTCCAGCCGACGTTCGTGCTGGCCGTCCCCCGCGTGTTCGAGAAGGTCTACAACACGGCCAAGCAGCGCGCCCACGCCGACGGAAAGGGCAAGATCTTCGACCGCGCCGAAGCCGTCGCCATCGCCTACTCGGAGGCCGGCCAGAAGGGATCCGTGCCGCTCCTCCTCAAGGTGCAGCACGCGATCTTCGACAAGCTCGTCTACGGCAAGCTGCGGGCGGCCCTCGGCGGGAACTGCGTGGCCGCGGTGTCCGGCGGTGCGCCGCTCGGTGCGCGGCTGGGCCACTTCTTCCGCGGCATCGGCGTCACGATCTACGAGGGCTACGGCCTCACCGAGACCACGGCCGGGGTGACCGTCAACCGGCCGAACGCCATCAAGGTCGGGACGGTGGGCCGGCCCGTCGGCGGCACCACGGTCCGCGTCGCGGACGACGGTGAGCTCCTGTTCAAGGCGCCGCACATCTTCCGCGGCTACTGGAAGAACGAGAAGGCCACGGCCGAGGCGCTCGAAGCGGACGGCTGGTTCCACACCGGCGACATCGGCGAGATCGACGACGACGGGTTCGTGCGGATCACCGGCCGCAAGAAGGAACTCATCGTTACGGCCGGCGGCAAGAACGTTGCGCCGGCGGTTCTCGAAGATCGCGTCCGCGCTCACTGGCTGGTGAGTCAGTGTCTGGTCGTCGGCGATCAGAAACCGTTCATCGCGGCACTGGTCACCATCGACGCGGAGTCGTTCCCGCGCTGGCTCGAGCAGGCGAACCTGCCGGGCGACACCAAGGTGTCCGACGTCGTCTCCGACAAGGGCCTGCGCGCGGAGATCCAGACCGCGATCGACGACGCCAACAAGGCCGTGAGCAAGGCGGAGTCGATCCGCAAGTTCGCGATCCTGCCCGACGACTGGAGCGAGGCCGGCGGCCAGATCACGCCGTCGCTCAAGCTCAAGCGCAACGTCGT
>JAOPVG010000284.1 GCA_025966255.1 Jatrophihabitans sp. | reverse complement strand
GTCGGGTCGCGGCCGACCTCGCGGCGGCCGACGAGCAGCGGCGGGCGGTGGCGGTCGCGCTGGCCGGGCCCCGCTCGTCCGCCGCGGTGCTGAGTGGCCTGCCGCTGCTGGGCATTGCGCTCGGGGCGGCGATGGGCGCGCGGCCACTCACGTTCCTGACGGGTGCCCCTGCGGGGAAGGTGCTGTGCTGCGTCGGCGTGCTGCTCGACGTCGCGGGAGTGTTCTGGATGCGGCGAATCGTGCATCGGGCCGAACGCCCATGACCGGTGCTGCGGCCTGGATCCTGGTTGCGGCCGCAGTGCTGCTGTTGCCCGGTGCGCGGGCGCCCGTCCGCCCCGTCACGGCCGGCCCGTCCGACTCCGCCGCCGGCGTTGGTGGATCGCGCCGCCCCGCTCTCGGTAGCGCCGTCGCCGTCGGTGGGCTCGGCTGTGCCTGCGTCGCCCTCCTGGGGCTGCGGGCCGGTGTCCTGACCGCGGCCGTCCTCGGCCCGGGCGCGGCGATCGCGCTGCGGGTGTTGCAGCGTCGGCCCGAGCGGGTGCGGCTCGATCGCTCCCTGGCGCTGACCCTCGATCTGGCCGCCGCGTCACTGCGGGCCGGGCGTCCGGCCGCCGACGCCCTCGCCGGGGCGGCCCCAGCAGCGGCACCGGCCCTGCGCGATGCCCTGGACCGGGTGGCCGGGTTACTCCGGCTCGGCGCCGATCCGCAGCAGGCGTGGGCCGTGGTCGGGTCCGACGGTCCGCTCGGCCCGGTCGCGGTAGCGGCGGTGCGGTCGGCCACCAGCGGCATCCGGCTGGCGGCGGCCTTCGAGCGTCTCGCCGACGAAACGCGAGCCGAGATCGTCGCCGTCGCCGCGGCCCGGGCGTACCGCGCGGGGGTGCTGTCCATGGCGCCGCTCGGGGCCTGTTTCCTACCTTCGTTCGTCTGTCTGGGGGTCATCCCGGTCGTGGTCGGCATCGCGCGAGGCGCCCTGGGGGTTCTGCCCTAGTCCCGCGCCGGAAACACCTAGACCGCACGGCATCACCTAGGTATTCGCGATGACATACCGCCTCCCCGGCCGGGTCGGCCGGGCCCGGCGTAGGCAAAGTCCCGATGTGGCGAGGTGGGCCTTACGACGAGAGTTCTTGTTGTCAGGAAAGCCAGCACCGGAGGACACCATGAACGCCTACATCACCGACTCATTGGCCCGTGAGCACACCAACACGCTGCTGGCCGATGCGGCCGCCAACCGCCGGGCCAAGGTGGCCCGCCGGAATCGCCGCAACGCGTCGGCCGCGTCCGCCACGTCGAGCCAGCCGGCCGCGGGCCGGGCCCACCGTCACGGCTTCCGGTCGGGCACGGCGTCGGCCGCACATCGCTTGGCCCGGCCGATCTCGTCGTTCCAGTCGTGGCTGGCTGCGGGCCAGCTGTGACCGGTCCCTTCCGGACCGGCGCGGCTGGGCCCGTCGGGCAAGCACCCGTCAGGCAAGCAGTACTCAGGTGCAGGCGCTGACGTCGGCGATGTCCCGACCGACGTTCAGCGTCCGCATCGTCTCGGTTCCCTCGAACGTCTGGAGGGCCTCGATGTCGAGCATGGGCCGGATCACGTGGACGGCCGGCGTGACGACGGAACCCACCTGTTGTCCACAGGCTCGCGTGTCATCCACAGATTGATCGCAACGGCTGACCGATCGTCTTTCCCGCGCTTGGCTGGTCCACATGAAACTCCTCCAGCGAATGGCCCTACGGGCCAAGGAAATCCGCGCAGCCGTCGACGCCGGCATGTCGACGGCCGAGTACGCAGTCGGGACCGTGGCAGCGGTCGCATTCGCGGTCGTGCTCTACAAGGTCGTGCGCAGCCCGGCGGTCTCGTCGGCGCTCACCTCGATCGTGAACTCGGCGCTGCATGCCATTTAGGTGGCGCCGTGACGACGGCATGGTCACCGCGGAGCTGGCGGCGTGCCTGCCCGTACTCGTGCTGATGCTCGCGGTCGTGCTGACCGCGGAGTCCGTCGTCGCGGCCCGCGTGCGGTTGCAGGACGCCGCCCGCGAGGCCGCCCGAGCCTCGGCGCGAGGCGACTCCGCGGCAGCACACCTACTGGCGGGTGAAGCCGCCCCCGGCGCCTCGGTCGAGGTGTCCTCGGGCTCGGACGATATCGTCGCCGTCGCCCGCGTCCAGGTGCATCCGCTCGGTGGCTGGTTGCCGGCAGTGACGCTCACCGAGCGCGCCGTCGCCGCAGTCGAGCCGACGAGCGGCTCGCCATGAGGTCGGGTCAGCCGCGGCGGTCCGACGCTGGGTCGGCGTCGATCTGGGTGCTGTCGGTCGTCGCGTTGCTGATGGTGGTGGCCGGCATTGTCAGTGTCCGCGGACTGGCGGTGCTCGCGCGGCACCGCGCCGAAACGGCGGCCGACCTCGCGTCGCTCGCCGGGGCCGGCCAGATCGGCGTGAGCGAGCGGATCTGTGCGGCGGTGTCGGTCGTGGCCGCACGCAACGGCGCCACCTTGCGCGCCTGCACACTCGCGCTGGCACCGGATGCTCGCAGCGGCACCGTCGTCGCCCGCGTCGTCGTCCGGGTGGACCTGCCCGTCGTCGGTGCGCGAGAGGTGGTCGCGTCCGCTCGAGCCGGTCGGCTGGCTGTCGTGCCCTGACCCGGCCGCTACTTCGGTCGGGCGCGCTCGGCTGATGATCAACCCGCGCTGACGACGCGGGAGTAGGCTCGGCCTTCACTCGAGCCTGCGGCGTAGGAGCACCACAGTTCACATCCCTACGTCCCGTGGAGCGCATGATGGCCGGCAAGAACAAGGGCGGACGCGAGATCCGCAAGCCCAAGCAGGAAAAGAAACCCAAGGCGTCGGAGACGGCCGCGATCATCCCCTCGACCGCGAAGCCGAAGGTCCGCAGCAAGTAGTACGTGTTTGTTCGGCTACGCCTCCGAGAGGTGCCGGAGTACCAGGTCGAGCACGGTGATCGCCCCGGCCTTGTCCAGCGGCTCGTTGCCGTTGCCGCATTTCGGTGACTGAACGCAGGACGGGCAGCCGCGGGCGCACTCGCACGCGGAAATGGCGTCGTGCGTCGCCTGCAGCCACGCCGTGACCGCGTCGTGCCCGCGTTCGGCGAAGCCGGCCCCACCGGGGTGGCCGTCGTACACGAACACGGTGGGCCGGCCGGTGTCCGGGTGCAGCGCCGTCGATACCCCGCCGATGTCCCACCGGTCGCAGGTGGCGAACAGCGGCAACAGACCGATCGCCGCGTGCTCTGCGGCATGCACCGCTCCGGGTACGGCCGGGAAATCGAGGCCGACCTCGTCGAGCACCTCCTGCGGCAGGGTGTACCAAACGGCGCTCGTGCGCAGATCGCGCGCCGGCAGGTCGAGCGGCTGCTCGTCGATCAACTCACCGGTCGCGAGCTGACGGCGCACGAAACTCACCACCTGATTGGTGACGTCCACGGTGCCGAGGCTGACCGTCAGCGGTCCGTAGCGCCGGCTCGTCGCGGTCGCCACGATCGCGATGTCGGTGATGTCGCGGGCCGACGTCGACCACGGCGGTTCGTCGGGGCGCACGAGGGCGACCCGTTCCTCGAGGTCGAGCTGGTCGACGACGAACGAGCGCCCCTGGTGCAGGTAGACCGCACCCTCATGCACCGTCGAGTGCGCCGCGCCGGCGTCGACGGTGCCGACGAGCGCGCCGTTGCCGGACTCGACGACGGTGATCGGCCCGCCACCGGTGCCGCGGATATCGGTGCTCGGCCGCTGCGGCTGCGTCCAGAACCAGCCGGCCGGGCGACGCCGTAACGCACCCTGCGCAACCAGCGCGTCCAGCACTTCCGACACCGCAGCCGACGATTCCGCGCCCCCGTCGGCCGCGAACAGGCCGAGCTCGTGCGGACGCAGGGGAAGCTCTGCCGCCGCGCAGCACAGCTGCGGCGCCAGCACGTACGGGTTCTGCGGATCGAAGACCGTTGCCTCCACCGGACGTCCGAACACCGCCTCCGGGTGATGCACCAGGTACGTGTCCAGCGGGTCGTCACGGGCGATGAACACGACCAGCGACTGCGACCCCGAGCGTCCGGCCCGGCCGGCCTGCTGCCACAGCGAGGCGAGCGTGCCCGGGAAGCCGGCGAGCACCACCGCGTCCAACCCGGAAATGTCGAGGCCGAGTTCGAGCGCGTTCGTGGCCGCCACGCCCAGCAACTCACCCGACGACAACGCGGCCTCCAACGCCCGGCGCTCCTCGGGCAGGTACCCCGCGCGATAGGCCGCGACCCGCGGGACCAGGTCGGCCAACCCGGCCTCGGCAAGATGCCGCGCCGCGCCCAGCGCGGCGAACTCCGCCCCGCGGCGGGACCGGACGAAGGCCAACGTGCGGGCGCCCTCCACTACCA
>JAOPVG010000267.1 GCA_025966255.1 Jatrophihabitans sp. | reverse complement strand
AGAAACCGTAACGCCGCAATGTGCCAATCAGGTTTCTTTGCCCGATATACACCCCCGGTTAAAGTTCGGCGCCGACCGCAGCTTTGGAATGATCGTTTGGCGGCAGCGCGGCAGCCGTGCGACTGCCCACATGACCCGCCCACAGCCACTCGACGGCCCATGACGTCCGGCCCGCAACGCCAGGGAGGGGCAGGCGGAATGGTGGTCCCCGGCCCCCTCCCGGTCGTCCCCAGCGGGGGTGCGTCGGCTCGTCCTCAGGGATGACGCGGCTGCGCCGGGCCGCGCGTAGCGTCCCGATCATGAGGACCGGTCTGGGCGAGCGCGTCGAGCGCTATGCGCCGACCGTGCTGGCCGCGCTCTTCGCGCTCGGAGCGGTGATCGAGGACCTGGTCAGTCCGACGGTCACCGTTGGCGCACGTCGCTACGACCGGGCGCCCGAAGCCGTTGTGGTCATCGCCCTGTGCGCAGCGGTAGCGCTTGTCGCGCTCCGTCGCCGTCTCGGCGTGATCGGGCCGCTGTCCGCGCTCGCCGCCATCGGGCTGGCCGCGATCCCCGCACCTGCATGGCTCCTGAACTCGGTCTTCGTCTACCTGCTGGTCATGTTCGTGTGCGGCATCAGCGGCTACCTCGCTGTCGGGCGCGTCGGATTGCTCGGCGTCGGCGTGGTCTGGGTCGTCGCGAGCCTGGCCCAGTGGCGCAATCCCGAGCGCACCGTCGCGAACTGGGTGGCCGTCGGGGCGTTCATGACCATCGCTTGGTGTGTTGGATTGCTCGCCCGTCGACCGGTCCTTCAGGCGCGCTCGGCCGAGGAGCGGGCGATCCGGTTCGAGCAGGAACAGGACGAGGCGGCTCGGCGAGCAGTGACCGAGGAACGGCAACGCATCGCGCGAGAGCTGCACGACATCATCGCGCACTCGGTGTCGGTGATGACCATGCAGACAGGCGCCGTCCGCCGGTTGCTGCTGTCCGAGCAGGTTCGCGAGCGCGAGTCCCTGCTGTCGGTCGAACAGACCGGCCGCGACGCGATGTCGGAGATGCGCCGGCTCGTCGGCCTCCTCAAGGAAGAAGACTCAGCCGCCACCTACTCGCCGCAACCCGGCATGCAGTCCCTGGATGCCCTGATCACCACGGTGCGCGAGGCAGGTCTGCCCGTGGACGTGTCGTTCGAAGGCGAGCCGCATCAGCTGACGCCCGGGGTCGATCTCACCGCATTCCGAGTCATCCAGGAGGCCTTGACGAACGCCCGCAAACACGCCGACCCGGCGCGGGCGTGGGTCCGGGTCTGCTGGGCGGTCGACGAGTTGCGGATCGAGGTAGGCAATGACGGCCACACCCGGCCGCACGGCCCGCACGCCGGGTTCGGTCACGCCGGCATGCGGGAACGTCTGAGTCTGTACGGCGGGACTCTGGAGAACGGTCCCGGCACGGACGGCGGCTATGTGGTCCGCGCCTACCTCCCGGTCAGGACCGAAACGTGAGCGCACCCGTGCGCGTCATGATTGCCGACGACCAGGCCCTGGCGCGCACGGGTCTGCGCATGATCCTTGAGGTCGAAGCGGATCTGGAGGTCGTCGGGGAGGCGGCCGACGGGCAGCAGGCGCTGCTCGTCGCCAAGGACACGCACCCCGACGTCGTCCTGATGGACGTGCGGATGCCGGGCATGGACGGGCTGGAGGCCACCCGTCGCCTGCTCGTAGGCGGCGACCAAGACCCACACGTCATCATCCTCACCACCTTCGACCTCGACGACTACGTGTACGAGGCGCTCCGGGCCGGGGCCAGCGGGTTCATCCTGAAGGACATGCCGCCGGAGCAATTGGTCGCCGCGATCCACACCGTCGCAAGAGGGGAATCTCTGCTCTCCCCGCTGATCACCCGCCGGCTGATCGAGGCCTTCGTGCAGCGGCCGCCGGCCGGAACGCGCACCCCGCCGCCCGGACTGCAACAGCTCACCCCGCGCGAGTCCGACATCCTGCGACTGATCGCCCGTGGGCTGTCCAACGCCGAGATCGCCGCCGCGGCGTTCGTCAGCGAGCCCACCGTCAAGACCCACGTCGCCCGCATTCTGATGAAACTCGGGCTGCGTGATCGCGTGCAGGTCGTCGTCTACGCCTACGAGCATCGCCTCGTGTGACGACTCCGAATTCTCCTGGACGGGCACGACCCGCGTGCGCGCCTGCCGCGCAAGGTAGGGGCGCACCAGATCCGGTACGGGTGCGATCGCACCCAAGATTGGGCGTCGTCGGCCTCAGGAAGTAAGCCGCAAGGACTACCGGACGGCTCGGACGTCATCATTCACGCATCCCGGATTTCGGTCTCGCGACCGACGATTGTGCGCGTCGGAACGCAAAGACTCATGGCCATGACCAGACAACGACTCGGAGACGACGCGCTACGCATCTCGTTCTCCAATGTGACCAAGCGCTACGGAGCCGTCACGGCACTGGACAAGTTCAGTGCCGACGTCGCACCGGGACGCATCACCGCCTTCCTCGGGGCCAACGGATCAGGCAAAACCACCAGCATGCGCCTGCTGCTCGGGCTCGCCGATCCGACGGCAGGCACCGCGCTCGTCGGCGGACGCACCTACCACGAACTCGCGCATCCACTCCGGACCGTCGGCGCCGTCCTGGACCAGGGATTCCAGCCGAACCGATCTGCGCGCAACCACCTTGGCATCGTCGCCGCGCAGGCCGGCGTTCCGGCCGGCCGGGTCGACGACGTTCTCGAGCTGGTCGGCCTCACCGAGGCAGCCACGCGACGCGTCGGCAAATTCTCACTGGGCATGCGGCAACGGCTGGCGCTGGCGTCCGCAGTGATCGGCGACCCGTCGGTGCTCGTCCTCGACGAACCGTTCAACGGTCTCGACCCGCAGGGCATCCAGACCCTGCGCGTGTTCCTGCGCAACTTTGCCGACCGCGGCGGAACGGTGTTCCTGTCGAGCCACCTGCTCGCCGAGATCGCCAACAGCGCCGACGACGCGATCATCATCGACCACGGGCGCCTCGTCAGCGCCGGGCCGATTGCCGATCTGATTCCGGCAACCGCGCGGACAGTCGTCACGACACGCAACGCCGACATCCTCGCCGCAGCGCTACAGGTAACCCACGCCACCGTCGAACGCTCGGGCACCGACCGCCTGACAGTCACCAACGTCAGCACTGAGGTGATCGGGCGCGCCGCGCTCGACGCCGGCGCCGTCATCCTCGGCATGCGCGCCGAGGGCGACGACCTGGAGGCCATCTTCGAGAACCTCATTCATCCCAAGGAGCTCGTGTCATGATCAACCTCGTCAGGATCGAAATGTTGAAGTTGCGCACAACCCCCGCCTTCTACGCCACCGCTGTTGCTGCGCTCGTGCTCAGCCTGGGTGCGGCAATCACCAACGTGCTGATCACGCCTGGACCGGGCGACCCGCCGGTCGGTAGCGCAGCCAACGCCCAGGACGTGCTGTCCCAGCCCGGGGCGGTCGGTTCCCAGGCGATCTTCATTCTCGGGATCCTTGTCGTCGCCGGCGAATACCGACATCGCACGATCATGGGTGCGTTTCTGGCCCAGCCTCGGCGGCTACGGGTCATCGTTGCGAAGCTGGCGACCATGGGCGCAGTCGGTGCCGCGCTCAGCGCAGTCATCTACGGCGTCACAACGGCCACGGCCGTTTCTGTGTACGCGAGCAAAGGCGTTCATCACCTGCCAGTCAGCCTCGTCGACCTCGGTCTCGGGACGGTCGTGAGCGGCGCGTGCTACGGCCTGCTCGGGGTCGCAGTCGGAGCGCTCGCCCGCAACACCGTGGCCGCGATCATCGGCGGCATTGTGTGGATACAGATCCTGGAGGTCGCAGTTCTCGAGAACGCTGCCCCGTCCTTCGCGAAGTGGCTGCCAGTCGGTGCCGCGCGAGGGTTGACGTCGGTCGGTTCGTCGCTGGACGTTTTGTCCCGGCCGGCCTCGGCAGCGGTCCTGGTGGTCTGGGCCGCTGGTCTGGTCCTGCTGGCCAGTGCGCTCAGCACCCGCCGCGAGTTGCGCTGATCGGCGCCAGAACCGGTTTGGCCGGCGGCCCCCTGGGTCGCCGGCCAAATGCTATTCGGCGACATAACTACATCTCGAGGCGGACACTCCCGCCCGCGTCGATGACCAGCCGGTCGCACACCGTCAGAGGGTCACGCAGCCCGTGCGGCTTCGAGTGACACCCCATCCACGGTCAGTGTCACATCGATATTGCCCCGCGTGGCGTTCGAATAGGGACACAGTTCGTCCGCCCGCTCCATGAGGCCGGCCGCCTCG
>JAOPVG010000256.1 GCA_025966255.1 Jatrophihabitans sp. | reverse complement strand
ACCCACAAGGAGCGCTTGCTGCGACCCGCGATGGTCGGCGTGACAGATCCAAGTACGAGCACGAGCACTTCCAACACGCCAAGGGAAGTCCCAGCCGAATCGCAAGGCGCGCACAACTCGGGAACCGACCCCGAGGAAGTTCCAATGCAACCGGACGAAGCTGAAGTCCCAGCCAGCAACGATCCAGCCGAAACGAACGAGAAGTAGTAGGGATCGGGATGGACAACCGCCCGCAAGGATCGTCGGCCCGCCTTTTAAGCCGACGATCCTGAGGACGGATTCGTCCATCCGGTCCTGCACGACGCAACCCGAAGAGAGGTGACGCAAAGCGATGAGCACCAAGGACTACATCGAGAAGGACTACTACAAGTCGCTCGGCGTCGCCAAGGACGCATCCGCCGCCGACATCAAGAAGACGTACCGCAAGCTGGCCCGCGAACTGCACCCGGACAAGAACCCGGGCGACACCGCGGCCGAGGCCCGGTTCAAAGAGGTCTCCGAGGCCTATGACGTGCTCTCGGATCCGGCCAAGCGCAAGGAGTACGACGAGGCGCGCACACTCTTCGCCGGTGGTGGCGGCGGCTTCGCCGGCTTCCCGGGCGGCAGCGCAACGACGACTCGCAACTTCGACATGTCCGACATGTTCGGCGGTAACACGAGCGGGCTCGGCGATCTCTTCGACGGACTCTTCGGTGGGGGCGCCGGCGCACCCGGAGCCAGCACCGGCCGTCGCGGCACCGCCGCCGGACCGCAGCGCGGCCGGGACCTCACCGCCGACGTCACCCTCGAATTCGAGGAAGCCGTCCGCGGCGCGACCCTGCCGCTCAAGCTCTCCTCGCCGGGCACCTGCCGCAACTGCGGCGGTCTCGGCTCGCGGCCCGGCACGATGCCGCGCCGCTGCCCCACCTGCAGCGGCACCGGCTTCGTCAGCCGCAACCAGGGTGCGTTCGGTTTCAGCGAGCCGTGCCGCGACTGCCGCGGCACCGGTCAGTTGATCGACGACCCGTGTCCAGAGTGCGCGGGCACCGGCACCACGTCGCAGACTCGCACCATCACCGTGCGGATCCCGGCCGGGATCCGTGACGGCGCCAAGGTGCGGGTCGCCGGCAAGGGCACGCCGGGCAGCCATGGTGCGCCGGCCGGCGATCTGTTCGTCACTGTCCATGTCGGCGGCCACCGGCTCTTCGGCCGCAACGGTGACGACCTCACGTTGACCGTCCCGATCAGCTTCTCCGAGGCGACGCTCGGCACCACACTGCGCGTGCCCACCCTCGACAGCCCCGTCGCGCTCAAGATCGCACCAGGCACTCCGTCCGGACGCACCCTTCGCGTGCGCGGGCGCGGTGTGCCGCGCAAGGGCAGTACCGGCGACCTGCTGGTCACCGTCGAGGTCGCGGTGCCGCAGACGCTCGAGGACGGTGCCCGCGAGGCCCTGGAGACGTTCGCCGCCACGCAGAGCGCCGACCCGCGTCCGCAGATCACGGCCGCGCTCGCCGCGACGGCGAGGAGTGATCCCAATGGCTGATCGCCGCTCCTATCCGGGGAGCCTGCCCGACGACGCCCCGGTGTTCGTGATCTCCGTGGCCGCCGAGCTGGCCGGCATGCACGCGCAGACCCTGCGTCAGTACGACCGCCTCGGCCTGGTGACGCCGGGCCGTACGGTCGGTGGCGGCCGCCGCTACTCGGCGCGCGACGTCGCATTGCTGCGCGAGGTGCAGCGGCTGTCGCAGGACGAAGGCGTCAATCTCGCCGGCATCAAACGGATCATCGAACTGGAATCGCACGTGGACGCGCTGCGCGCGAAGGTGGCGGAGCTCGCCGCCGAACTCGATCACGCCCACGCCGAACTGATCGCCCGCCGCGGCCCGTCGACGGCCCTGGTGGTGTGGCAGCCCGCTCGCCGCCGCCGTTGACGACGAACTAGTCCGCTAACCGGTCTCCGGTCGGGAGGCGGCGCGCCGCGTCGCCATCAGGTCGGCGAGAGCCTCTTGCCAGGGCCGGGCCTTCGTCAGTCCGGCCGCGAGCCATCGACGCGGCGAGAGGACCGACCACGCCGGTCGCGGCGCCGGACGGGGGAAGCGATCCGCAGTCGTCGGCCGCACGCGGTCGGGGTCGGCCCCGGCCAACCGGAAGGTCTCTCGCGCGAGGTCGAACCACGACCCGGATCCGCTGTTCGTGTAGTGCAGGACAGGGTCCGCAACCGGGGTGGCGCCGAGTTCGACGAGCGCTCCAGCCAGATCGGCCACCCAGGTCGGCGACCCGATCTGATCGGACACGACGTCGACGAAGTCCCGCTCGGCCTCGAGGCGCAGCATCGTGTCGACGAAGTTCGGGCCCGGACCGCCGTAGACCCAGGCGGTCCGTACGACCGTGCACCGTCGCGGCAAGGCCGCCAAGGCAGCGACCTCACCGGCGAGTTTCGTGCGGCCGTAGGCGGTCTGCGGACCGGTTTGGTCGTCGGGCTCGTAGGGCTGCGTGGCCGATCCGTCGAACACGTAGTCGGTGGACACCTGGATCAGCCGGCCGCCGTGCTCGGCCAGCGCGGCGGCAAGATGCGCCGGACCGTCGGCATTGATCACGTGCGCCGTCGCCTCGTCGGTCTCGGCCGCGTCGACCTGGGTATACGCAGCAGCGTTGATCACGATGTCCGGGCGGTGTTCGGCAATGGCCGCCGCGACTGCGGCCTCTGACGCGATGTCGAGGTCGGCGCGCGTCAGACATACCGCGTCCTCGTTCCGCAGCGCCGCGGCGAGATGATGCCCGAGCTGACCGGCGGCGCCGGTGACCAACCACCGCACCCTCAGGCCAACCGTTGGTGCCACGCGGACAGTGATTTCCGCAGCGGCTCCCACCAGTCGCGATTGTTCCGAAACCAATCCACGGTGAGCGCGAGACCGTCTTCGAACGTCACCTCGGGTGCGTATCCGAGTGCACCCAACTTGGAGTAGTCGACCGAGTAGCGCTGATCGTGCCCGGCGCCGCGCGGGTCGGTGATCTCGTCGACATAACTCCAGTCACGGTCGGTTGCGGCCAGGAGCAGCTCGGTCAGTGCGCGATTGCTGAGCTCCCGGCCACCGCCGATGTTGTAGAACTCGCCGGCCTGCCCCTTCTCGGCGACCAAGGCCAGACCCCGACAGTGGTCGCCGACGAACAGCCAGTCGCGCACGTTGTCACCCTGGCCGTAGAGGGGCACGTGGTGGCCGTCGATGAGATTGGTGACGAAGAGCGGGATGACCTTCTCGGGGAAGTGATACGGCCCGTAGTTGTTCGAGCAGCGCGTGACCCGGACGTCGAGCCCGAAGCTGACCGCATAGGCGCGGGCGAGGAGGTCAGCACTGGCCTTCGCCGCCGAGTATGGCGAATTCGGTTCGAGAATGGTGCCCTCAGTCCACGATCCGGTCGAGATCGATCCGTACACCTCGTCGGTCGAGACGTGTACGACTCGGTCGACCCCGTGCCGCAAGGACGCCTCGAACACCTGCTGCGCGCCGAGCACGTTGGTCGTCACGAACTCCGCCGCGGCACCCATCGAGCGGTCGACGTGCGACTCGGCCGCGAAGTTGACGACGACGTCATGTCCGGGCAGGGCGGCGTCGAGGTCGGCGGCAGAGCAGATGTCTCCGCGGACAAAGCTGTACCGAGGATTGCGCTCGACCGGTGTGAGGTTGGCCAGGTTGCCCGCGTAGGTGAGCTTGTCGTAGACGGTGACCCGGTCGACCCGCACCCCCTGGTAGCCGCCGGAGAGCAGCGTACGGACGTAGTGGGAGCCGATGAAGCCGGCTCCGCCGGTCACGAGCACGCGCATTGCAGCTGTCCTTCGGTCGTCATTCGAGCGGGAGGGCGGTGCCCGGTGAGGTCGTGCTCAGGGATGTCGTGCCCAGTGATTCTGCCCGATCCGGTCAGCGGCCGTTGCCGGCCGGCGCGGACGGCGCGGGAGAAACCTCGGCAATGTGCGGGACGATGCCCGGGAGACGGGTAGACCACTCGCAGCACAGTCCCGATCGGAGGACGTCATCGTCAGCCATCCTGGCAGTTCTGCCGCGGCCGAGCCGCCCCACACCGTGATCGACGAGGGCAACCAGCTGGTCGCTGTGCTGCCTGCGGAAGCCCGCTCGGCGGCACACGCCCGGATGTTGGTACTGAGCGTGTGCAGGCGCTGGCGAGCCGAGGGGGTGTGCTCAGACGCCGAGCTCGTGGTGACGGAGCTGGTCGCGAACGCCGTCCGTCACGCCGGGACCGAGATCACGATCCGGCTGGCGGTGCTCGAGGGCGAGCGGGGCGGGGTGCGGGCCGAGGTCAGCGACAGCTCGAAACGCCCGGTCCGACCACGCCACGCCGACGCGCTGGCGGAGAGCGGACGGGGGCTGTTCCTGGTCGACCTGCTGTCCACCCGCTGGGGCGCCGACGCGAGCTCTGACGGCAAGACCGTGTGGGCAGAGCTCGTGCCCGACGTCGCGGCGGTCTGAGCCCTACTCCCCGGTCCGGCCGTCGATGCGCTGCCGCAGCAGGTCGGCGTGGCCGTCGTGCCGGGCGTACTCCCCCACCAGCCGCAGCATCACCCAACGCAGCGAGAACGGCTCACCGGTGAGCCGCCTCGTACCCAGGCTGTCCATCGACCCGGCGGCCGCGACGATCTCGCGGGACCGGGCGCACTCCCGCCGCCAGACCTCCAGCGCCTCGCCGACGTCGCCGTCGAGAGAGTCGAAGTCCTGGTCCGGATCGTCGTCGGTGTAGTAGAGCTCCGGCACCTGCTCGCCGGCGAACTGCATCCGGAACCACCACCGCTCGACACCCGCCAGGTGCCGAAGCAGCCCGTGCAGGCTCAACGTCGACGGCGGGATCATCCGGGCGCTGAGCTGCTCGGGTGCCACGCCGGCGCACTTGAGCTCGAACGTGCTGCGGTAGTAGTCGAGGTACTGGCTGAGCATCGTCAGCTCATCCCCCAGGCAGGCGGGGTCGACCCGGTGGCCGCCGGACCACCGCTGGGAGAAGACGTCGGGTTGCTCGGTCATCCGCCCAGTATCAGCCAGGGACCAGGGCGGACCAGACGTCCGTCCGCTCGGTGTCCGTCCCTTTCGGCGGCGTGGTCAGCGTGCGCTCGTCGACCGGGTAGGTCAGGCCCACGGTGTGCTGCGGGTCGCGGCCGGCCAGCTCGGCGGCCGTCGCGCCGAGCAGCACGAGGGAGCGACCATGAGCCCGTACGGCTGCCGCCACAGCCGACACGTCGACCGGGACCGCGCCCATGACGTAACCGGTGGGCACGCCGCACTCGTCGCGTACTGCCGGCGCCCAACGCGC
>JAOPVG010000168.1 GCA_025966255.1 Jatrophihabitans sp. | reverse complement strand
CGATGCGAGTCCAGTCGGTGTCCTCGGCCCGGCCCGCTCGCGCATGGCAGGCGGCGATGGAGGCCTGCAGCACGTACGGCCCCGAACCGCCGAGCGAATCGGCCCGCGTCAACGCAGCCAGGGCGTGGGTGATCAGTAGCCGGTCCCAATGCGACCGGTCCTGGTCCAGCAGCGTGATGGGCGAGCCGTCGGCCGCGACCCGGGCCCGCAGCCGCGAAGCCTGGATCTCCATCAGCGCCACCAGACCGTGCGCCTCGGGCTCGGTCGGCGCCAGCCCGGCCAGGATCCGCCCCAGCCGCATCGCTTCCTCGCAGAGGACGGGCCGCGTCCACGACGATCCAGACGTCGCCGTGTAGCCCTCGTTGAAGACGAGGTAGACCACCTCGAGGACCGAGCCCAGCCGGGCGTGCAGTTCCGCTCCCACCGGCACCTCGAACGGCACCTTGGCGTCGGACAGGGTCCGCTTTGCCCGTACGATGCGCTGCGCCATCGTGGGGACGGGGACGAGATAGGCCCGAGCAATCTCCTCGGTGGTCAGGCCGGCCAGCATCTTGAGGGTCAGCGCCACCCGGGCCTCGGCGGAGAGCACCGGGTGGCAGGCCGTGAACATCAGGCGCAACACGTCATCGGCCACGTGCGTCTCGATTTCGATCTCGTCCATCGGATTCTCGAATTCGGGAAGGTCTCGGCCGATCTCGTCCACCTTGCGTTCGAACGTGACCTGCCGGCGGACCGAATCGACGTAGCGGCGTTTGGCGACAGCGGTGAGCCAGGCGCCTGGATTGTCCGGGACGCCCGACTCCGGCCACTGTTCGAGCGCGGCGACCAGCGCGTCCTGCGCGAGGTCCTCGGCCAGGCCGACATCGCGCACGGTGCGCGCGAGGCCGGCGATGACTCGAGCCGACTCGATCCGCCAGACCGCTTCGACGGTCCGCTCGACCGTCACTTCTGCTTGGCAGCGACCTGGTCGCGCAGCGCCTGCTCCTTCGCCTGCATCTCCGGCGTGAATGCCTCGCCGAAGTCCGCTAGCTCCGAGACGCGCCGGATCTCGACCTCGGTGTCGCGGAACGGCGACCGCTTGAGCCACTCGACCGCCTCTTCGAGGGACGCGACCTCCCAGACCCAGAAGCCCGCAACGAGTTCCTTCGTCTCGGCGAACGGGCCGTCGATCACCGTGCTGCCGCCCTTGGTGTCGAAGCGCACGCGCTTGCCCTGGGCGGAGGAGGACAAGCCGTCGGCGGCGAGCATGATCCCGGCCTTGACGAGCTCGTCGTTGAACTTGCCCATCTCGTTCAGCTCGTCGGACGTCGGCATCACGCCGGCCTCGGACTCCTCGTTCGCCTTTACCAGCACCATGACTCGCATCGCAGGTCTCCTTCGTCGGGGCCGGGCCCGCACGTGTGTGTGCGATTCAACCCTGGCCTATGAGCACGTCGAACGGCCAGCCCCGGATTCGACACCGCTCGACGAAAACTTTTCAAATTCCATCGACCAGCGCATTCAGCTCCGCCGCCGCTCCTTCCGCCAGACGATCTTGAGTCCCGACCAGTCCTTGTCGATCGCGGCGACCTTGACGTCGACGAGCCCGAGCGGCAGGACGCACTCCCGGATCGCGTTCTCGGTCATGTCGCTGACGTGCCCGGCGGCCCGACGGGGCCACGCAATCCACAGTGCACCGTTCGGTCGGATGCGCTCCGACAGCGCGTCCACCCGGCCGGGGAGATCCGCGACGGTCCGGACAAACGTGACAATCACGTCGGCCGATTCGCCGGGCGGGACGGTGACCACCGGCGGCGGATCGGTCAGCGCCCACCCCTGGGGCGCAGCATCGAGGACCAGTCGGCAGCCATCGCGCACGCCCAGCTTCCTGGCCTGCGAAGTGCCCGAATAGCCCGATGTCACTCGAGCATTCCAACACGTACGGAGAAAAGTTACGACCGCCAGGATGGTGGCCACCTCAGCGCGCACGCCGACAGCCACAAAGCGGTCATGGAAGCGAGCACCACACCCACGACCCCAGCCTGTCGGCGCCAGGACCCGCACACCCGACAGCCACCACCCTGACGGCCCCGCCGGCGAAAATCCGATATCGCGCGCTCTCACGCAGCGTGTCCCGCAGGCGTGCCTGGGACGCTAGCAGCCCCACGGACGGCACTCAATGTCTTACTCACCGGGCTAGAGGGCGAGGGCGTCAATGGCTCGGTAGATCCGTTTCTCGCTGACCGGGCGCGGCGTGCCGAGCTGTTGAGCCCACAGGCTTACTCGTAATTCCTCGATCAGCCAGCGAATATCCGCGACATCCTCGGCGCGGGCGCGCGTTGGCGGCAGGGCGCGGACGAGCTCGTCGAACACCTCCTGGACCTGGTGCACGCGTAGCATCCGGCCGCGATCGGCGTCCACGTCGCGGGGCAGCAGTTCGAGCCGACGGCCGACCGCCGTGACGTAGCGCGCGAGGTCGGCGAGACGGTCGCGTCCGGCCGCAGCGACGAATCCTGGCGGCAGCAGTCGACGGAATTGGTCCCGGATGTCGTCGACCGCTTCGGCCTGCGCCTTCGGCGGGTTGGTGGGCAGGGCCAGGCGCACTTCGTGGGCGGCAGCGAGCACGCGCTCGACGAGTCCGGCAATTCTTTCCGTAGTCGGGACGAGCTCCGCGGTTACGAGCTGGCGCAGCGTGTCGAAGTCGGCGCGGGTCCAGGCCGGTGAAGCAGCGAGCGCATCCACGGCGGCGTCGGCCGCGTCATCAAGCAACCCGGTGAGCGAGCCGTCGGGGTTCGCCCCGAGCACCAACCGGGCGCGGGTGGAGAGCGTGCGCTCGACCGCCTTGGCCGGGGACGGCACAGACAGCCGCAACAGCCGGCGAGTGCCCGTCCGCATCGCGGCCTGCTGCTCGGCGGCCGACGCGAACACCCGCACGGCCACCGTGTCGCCCGCGTCGACGAGCGCCGGGAAGCCGCGCACCGTGTGCACCCCGCTGGTGCGATCCACCGTCTGCGGCAGCTCGGCCAGATCGTCGGGCCAGCTCTTCAGACCGGTGCGCTCGAGCTCGCCGGCGACGGCCTTGGCGACCGCCTCGCGCACGGGTGCCGCGAGGGTGCTCTGCAGCGCGGCGAGGTTCTTGCCGCGGGCGACCTCGGTGCCGCCGTCGTCCTCGACGGCGAACGTGACGCGCAGATGCGCGGGCAGCTTCGTGACGTCGAAGGCGTCGATCGGGACGAGCACGCCGGTGCGCCGGTGCAGCTCGCGCTGGACGCCGTGGAGCAGTGGCTCCTGGCCGGGCGTGAGCTCGGGGAGCACGGCGCGCACGGTGTCCGGTACGGGCACGAAGTTGCGGCGGAGGTCCTTCGGCAAGGACCGGATCAAGGCTGTGACCAGTTCCTCGCGCAACGCGGGCACTTGCCACGCGAACTCGTCGCCGCCGAGCCGGGCGAGCACGTCCACTGGCACATGGACGGTCACGCCGTCGTCCTCGGCGCCCGGTTCGAAGCGGTAGCTGACCGGTAGCGCGAGGTCACCGGCCTGCCACACCTCCGGGTTGTCGCTGCCCGCGTCATCGCGGTGCAGCAGGTCGTCGCGGGTGAGCGTCAGCAGGTCCGGTGTCGCGTGTCGCGCCTTCTTCCACCAGGCGTCGAAGTGCTGCGCCGAGACGACATCGGACGGGATGCGCGCGTCGAAGTAGGCGTAGAGGTCGTCGTCGCCGACCAGCAGGTCGCGGCGGCGGGCCCGCTCCTCGATTTCTTCGAGCTCGCGGCGCAGCTCCTCGTTGGCGGCGAAGAAGCGGTGGTGGGTGGACCAGTCACCCTCGACGAGCGCGTGCCGGATGAACAGCTCGCGCGCCTCCTCGGGCTCGACATCGGAGTAACCGACCCGGCGTCGCGCAACGAGCGGTAGCCCGTAGAGCGTCACGCGTTCGTAGGCCATTGCCGCGCCCCGTTTGGCGTCCCAGTGCGGCTCGCTGTAGGTGCGGGCGACGAGATGGCCGGCGACCCGCTCCACCGCCTCCGGCTCGATCCGCGCGGCGATCCGGCCGTACAGCCGGCTCGTCTCGACGAGCTCGGCGACAACGATCCAGCGGGGCGGACGTTTCGTCAGCACCGAGCCGGGCGCGAGGACGAAGCGGGTGTTCCGCGCCCCGACGTAGTCGCGCGAATCGCCCTCGCGCAGACCGACGTGCGAGAGCAGCCCGGCGAGCAGCGCGGCCTGGATGCGACCGGGATCGGCCGGCTCGTCCGATTCGACGATGTCGAGGCCCTTCGCGATCGTGCGCAGCTGGCCGACGAGATCCTGCCACTCGCGGATGCGCAGGTAGTGCAGGAACTCCGCGCGGCACATCCGCCGGAACTGGTTGCCCGAACGTTCGCGGCGCTGCTCCCGCACGTAGTTCCAGAGGTTGAGGTAGGAGATGAAGTCGGAGTGCTCGTCGGCGAAACGGGCGTGCTTCTGCTTCGCCGCCTCCTCCCGGTCGGCCGGACGCTCGCGGGGATCCGGGATCGACAGTGCGGCGGCGATCACGAGCACCTCCCGCACGCAGCCCTCGTCGGCGGCCTGCAGGATCATCCGGCCGATCCGCGGGTCGACGGGCAGTTGCGCGAGGCGGCGGCCGACATCGGTGATCGCGCCGCCGGCATCGAACGCGCCGAGTTCCTGCAACAGGGTCACGCCGTCACGGATGCTGCGCCGGTCGGGCGGATCGAGGAACGGGAAGTCCTCGACGCTGCCGAGTTTGAGGGCGGCCATCTGCAGGATCACCGAGGCGAGGTTGGTGCGCAGGATCTCCGGCTCGGTGAAGCGCGGGCGGCCCGCGAAGTCGCGTTCGCTGTAGAGACGGATGGCGATGCCGTCGGCGGTGCGCCCGGAACGCCCGGCCCGCTGGCTCGCCGACGCTTGCGAGATCGGCTCGATGGGCAGGCGCTGCACTTTGGTCCGCCGGCTGTAGCGGGAGATGCGGGCGGTGCCCGGGTCGATCACGTAGTGGATGCCGGGGACGGTCAGCGATGTCTCGGCGACGTTGGTGGCGAGCACGACGCGTCGGCCGGTGTGCGGCTCGAAGACCTTCTGCTGCTCGGCGGTGGGCAGGCGGGCGTAGAGCGGCAGGATCTCGGTGTTCATGAGGTCCGCAGCGTGCAGCGCGTCGGCGGTGTCGCGGATCTCGCGCTCGCCGGAGAGGAAGACGAGCACGTCGCCAGGGCCTTCGCCGTTGAGCTCGTGCACGGCGTCGACGATGGCCTCGGTCTGGTCGCGGACCGGGACCCGGTGGACGACGTCGTGATCGGGATCGTCGGCGTCGTCCGATTCGTCGTCCTGATCGGTCGGGAGGTCGGGTTCGAGTGGGCGGTAACGGATCTCGACCGGATAGGTGCGCCCCGACACCTCGACTATCGGGGCATTGCCGAAGTGGTCTGCGAAGCGCTGCGGCTCGATGGTCGCGGAGGTGACGATGACCTTCAGGTCGGGCCGACTCGGCAGCAGCTGGGCAAGATAGCCGAGCAGGAAGTCGATGTTGAGGCTGCGCTCGTGGGCCTCGTCGAGGATGAGCGTGTCGTAGCGGAGCAGTCGTCGGTCCCGCTGCATCTCGGCGAGCAGGATGCCGTCGGTCATCAGCTTGACGAGCGTGCGGTCGCCGGCCTGGTCGGTGAAGCGGACGGTGTATCCCACCGCCTCACCGAGCGGGGTGTGCAGCTCATCGGCGATGCGTTGGGCGACGGTGCGGGCGGCGAGCCGTCGCGGCTGGGTGTGCCCGATCGTGCCGCGGATGCCGCGGCCGAGCTCGAGGCAGATCTTCGGCAGCTGGGTCGTCTTGCCCGAGCCGGTCTCGCCGGCCACGACCACGACCTGGTTGTCGCGGATCGCGGCCGCGATGTCGTCGCGCTTGGCGCTGACCGGAAGGTCCGGGTAGGTGATCGTGGGGAGGGCGGCAACCCGGGTGGCGATTCGTTGCTCGGCGCGGGTGACCTGCTCGGCGATGTTGGCGAGCTGCCGGCCCTTGTCCTTGCTCCGCACCTGCTGAAGCCGACGCCCGAGGCGGGCTTCATCGAGCAGGGTCAGCCCGGCCAGCCGGGCGCGCAGCTCGACCAGCGGTTGGGACGGGGCAGACACCCCGGCAACGATAGGCGGCGCCCGCAACCAGTTCGGCGTCACCGAAGCTGGACCGCCTCGGCGACGAGGCCGCCTTCGTGACCGGCGCTGCGCTGGCCGTGGACGGCAAGTTCACCGCGAACCAGCGATCTCGGCGTCGTACTGGTGGAGGCGTTCGGCCAGACCGAGCGGGTTGCTCAGCGCAACGAGATGACCGCCGGGGATCTCGTCAACGTCGACGCCGAGGCGGTCCTTCGCGATGCGACGCTGGAAGGCGGCCGGGAAGAACCGGTCGTCGCGCCCCGTGAGCACCTTGATCGGAACCTCGGGCCACCGCTCGAACTCGCACGGTTGACCGAAAGGCGTGTCCGACGGCCCGCGATTCTCCGACTCGCTGCCGGCGAGGACCTCGGGCGCAACGTCGTGCAAGAAGTGGGTGTACGGGTCGAACTCAGTGCTGCGGCCGGCCTGCTCGTCGTTGCTGATGCGAGCCTCGCCCTGGCCGGTGGCGTCCCACCACTCCCCGGGCCGTTCACCTGGGAGCGGGATCATCGGGTTGACCAGAACGATCATGCGCGGTGCGACGTCCCTGGCAACGACCGGCACGGTGAAGCCGC
>JAOPVG010000153.1 GCA_025966255.1 Jatrophihabitans sp. | reverse complement strand
AGCGGCCGGGGGCAGCGCGTCCTGCTCCTCACGTCGGGTGGGCTCGCGCTGCTGGCCGTACTCGTCTCCGGGCTGATCGACGCGCATGGGACTGCGGGCATCCTGGCCTACTCGCTAGGGGCCGTGGTCACGGCGATGATCTTGTTCGCGCTTGCGGTCACGCTGCCCGATCGACGCTACGCACCGCCGTGGGCGCGAGCCGCAGACCTGCTCGAATCGCTGCTCGTGCTGTCCGTGATACCGCTGGCGCTCGGCGTGATGGGCGTCTACGGCGCGGTGCGTCTGCTGCCCGGTCAGAACTGACAGCCGCGGCGAGCTCAGCGGCGCGGGGCGGCCGGGACCGGGCCGGCCCCGCGCGCGGACTCCAGCACGTGGCCTTCGGCCGACGTCGGATTCAGCGACACGTACTCGATCCGGCCCCGCCGCAGGACCCCGAACGAGCTGGCATCCAGTCGGGCCAACGGCTGCGTCGAACGCATCGGAATTCCGAACGACCTCGCGACCAACCCGATCACGTCCGCCGGAACAGCGCCGAACACAGTGAGGTCAGCGTGGACGAACACCGAGAGATCGGCCGCGGTCCATCGGGTGCGCACGTCGATGCGGCACTGCCAGGGACGAACCTCGGCCGGGCCTCGCGCCTCGGCCGGCCGGTCGTCGATGAGCAGGGTCGGTCCGCCTGGCGGCTGACTCACCTCCCGCGACGCGACGACGTGCACAGAGTCGTGGCGCAGAAGGGGCTGCCAGATCAGGGGACGGGCGGTAAGGACCTGTACCGGCGTCCCCGCGGCCGCGGCGCGGATTGCGATGAGCTGGGCCGGCAGCACCGTGGCGGCAAGCGCGACGCGGGTGCCGGAGACCCGGAACAGGCGTAGCGACATCGGCCCGGACTGCCCGACGCCGAGCTGGACTCCGGACACCGGCGCGGTGACGGTGCTGCGCTCGTCGAAGTGAAGGCCGACGACACCGCGCCTCATCTCGACTCCCCCACGCCTACAGGCGTCGTCGCGCGCAGCAACTGCCCCTGCTCGCCGTCGGGGCGCTGCAGCACGAGGTCGAAGGCCCGCGCCAGCAGCACCAGCGAGTTCGCCGCCCCTTCGTGCCGCACCGAGTCGGGTGCGCTGAGCCGTACCAGCATCGTGGCCTCGACCTGCCCGCGGTTGCCGCCGGGCTGCAGCAACAGGGACGTCGCGACGACCGGCGTCGGCGCGGCGGCGGCCAGGCGCGCGACCCGATCGGCAACGTCGTGGCCGGTCCCGGTGACAGCGAAGACGGTCGACCAGGTACCGGCTACCCGGACGTCGCGCCAGGATTCGACGGTCTGATTGCCACGCCGTCCGGTCGCGGGGTTCGCGGGGCCCATCCACGTGGCGAACAGGCTGGCGACGGCCTGCTCGTCGAGCCGGCGCACCGCAAGGTCAGCCGTGGCGAGCACCTGCTCGGCGTGGACGGCGCACCGGCGCAGGATCTGGTGGGCTGCCGCCTTGGTGCCACCGCGGGCAGCGATGGCCTCGGCGGCCCGCCTCGTGTCGAGCGTGAGCAGGCAGTACCTCGCGGCCAGCTGCGTCAACGGCGCCGCCGGTCCCGGCGGGGCCTGCGCCGCAACCTGCGCCGGGGTGGTCAGGGTCAGAAGGCGAACGCTCGAGAGCGGCACGTCCTCGACCTGCAGGAGCCCGGTCAGGAGGTGGATCGGAACCGCCGCGTCGTCGTTCACGACACTTTCCAGCCCCAGGACGAGCGGCAGGCTCCACGTCGTCCCGGAGCGGACGACGGCGAAGCTGCCGCCCCGATTGCCGCCGGACACCGACTCGATCTGGTACTCGCCAAGGACACCCGCAAGGCCGGGCCGGCCCGAAGCGCGACGCCGGCGGCGCACCAGGCCGCCCCACGACACAACGAGTTGGTAGAGCCATCGACGTCGCACGGGGACAACGGCGAGTAGGAGGACGACGCCGGCGACGGCGCTGCCGACGATCCGCCAGACCCCGTCGAGGGCAAAGCCACCGAGAACGGCGGCGGCGGCCAACTCGAGGAGGACCAGCTGCGCCCTGGTCAGTTGCGGCACTCGTCCTCCCACCGTCGCGACCCGCTCACCGCCCCAGATCATGTCAGGTCGAGCGAGAACCACCCGACCCGTATCGTTTCGGACGGATCGGGCCGCATCAGCGCAACCCGAGGTCAGGCCGTCCGGGAGGGATGTTCGTGCAGACCCGCCGCGACCAGCTGCACGCCTATCGATTCCAGAACCGGCGTGCCCTCGCGGCTCTCGTCACTGGTGAGCCGAACGTCGTCGAGCCGCCCATGCGCCGGCTCACCGTAACGACGATCTCCGGGATCATGATCGCAATCCTGATCACGGTCGGCTTTGTCATCGCGGGTTACATCAGCCCCAGCGCGGGTGACAAGTGGAAAGGCGCCGGCGCGATCATCGTCGAGCGCGAGACCGGTGCGCGCTACGTGCTGCTCGGCAACGTCCTGCATCCGGTGGTCAACTACTCCTCGGCGGTGCTGGCGGTCGGGACGAATCAGCAGGCCCACGTCGTACTCGTCGATCGAAGCGACCTGAAGAGCGCCAAGCGCGGCCCGACGATCGGGATCGCGGACCTCCCCGACTCGTTGCCGTCGGCAGCGAACCTCGTGCGGACCCCGTGGTCGGTGTGCTCACGCCAGCAATCCGGCGCGAACGACCAGCTCGAGGCTCGCGTCAGCGTCCTGGCCGGTGACGATGCCAGTGCTCGACCGGTGCCCGCGAACACCGCGGTCGTCGTCCGGGACATGACGCCGGACAGCAACCGTTACCTACTGCTCGGGGGCCGCCGGATGGCGATGCCGTCGACCGGCGTGGCCACGGCACTCGGGGTACAGAGCGCTCCGGAACTCCGCGTGGGGACCGCCTTCCTCGACGGCGTGCCGGCCGGACCGGATCTGCAGGCACCGAACCTGCCGAAGGTGGGTGACCGCCTGAACGGGCTCGTCGACGGGACCGACGCGGTGGTGGGGCAATTGCTGCACGTCAAGGAGAACGGGCAGTACTTCCTCGTTCTCGCTGACGGCGTCGCCGCGCTCGACCCGGTCCAGACGGCCCTGCTGCTCACGCTCCCGATCGGCTCGGGAAACCGTCCGCTCGCACCGTTGGAGACGACCGAGAGCGTCGCGGTAGGCCTACCCACCTCGAAGGGCGACTGGCCCGCGGTGGCGGCGAAACTCGCCGGCTTGCCCAACCAGCTCCCGAAGTTGTCTCGAACTGCGGGCGAGCAGGGCGGTGTCTGCGCGATCTATCGAAACAATTCCGATCGCCCGGCGTTCGCTGTGCCGCCGAGCCTCCTGCCGGCGTTCCACCTTCCTGCGGTCAAGGAGTCGACGAAGTCCCAGCGGGGCGTCGCCGACGACGTGGTGTTGAGTTCCGGAGGCGCCGCGGTGGCGAAGACGACCGGCGGTTCCTCGACGATCTTCGTCGTGGCTGCGCCCGGCCGGAAGTTTGCTGCCGCGTCGAAAGACGTGCTCACCGGCTTCGGCTACGGCGCCGTTGCTCCGACCGAGCTCCCCGTGCAGCTGCTGTCGCTGATCCCGAGGGGCGCGGCGCTCGATCCCGATGCAGCTCGCCGGCCGGTGGCCGGATAGCCGTCCGGCCCGAAATGCCGGGATCGGGGCGGGTAGTGCTCCCCATGTGGATAGATGGCATCCGTCCTGTGTCTTTTGTATGTTTACGAGCAACGCGCAAGATCAAAACCATCCATCTCCAAGAGGGGGGCTCAATCGTGGCTAGCCAGTACACGACCAGCCAGGAGGCCATGGCGCAGGGCGCCACCAAGGTCGATGACGCGGCGACGCAGATACAGGGACACATCTCCAACCTGCGCTCCGAGGTCGAAACGATGATGGGCGGGTGGCGCGGCGAGGCCGCCTCGTCCTTCGTCCAGGTGCACGACGCTTTCGAGCAGCAGGCGGGCAAGATCAATACCGCCCTCCGGCGGATGCATGATGCGCTGGTGAGTACGCACCGCACCTACGGTGCGCAGGAAAGCGACCAGTCCCAGACCCTGACCGGGCTCGCCGGCCAGATCAACGCCTGACCCGAAGGGGGATCGATTAGTCATGGGTGACATTCACGTCCAGTTCGACGCCCTGCAGACCGGCGAGCAGGGTATCCGCAGCAACTACGCCAAGCTGACGGCGACGCTCGAGCAGCTCGAGAGCGACCTCCAGCCGATGATCAACTCGTGGAGCGGTACCGCCCAGGAGTCCTACCT
>JAOPVG010000136.1 GCA_025966255.1 Jatrophihabitans sp. | reverse complement strand
CGTGTGCTCTTCCGATCTCAGAGCCGAGCGAGGATCAGGTCCCTCCGTAGCTGCGCTCTTAGGGAACGCAACCGCCCCCCAAAGCAACCTCGACTACGGTGAGTTCGTGGTCGATCGTTTGCTTCTCGACATCGATCGATTGCGCGCCGCTCTCGCGCCGCGCTGGGCTCACGTCGACGTCGTCGACGAGACCGCGTCCACCAACGCCGACCTCCTCGCCGCTTCGTCCGATTCGTCAGCTTCGGCCGCTTCGGCCGCCTCCGCCGCCTCGGTCGCCCCGGACCGATCGGTGCTGGTCGCAGAGCACCAGACCTCCGGACGCGGCCGCTTCGACCGCGTCTGGAACTCGCCCCCGCGGGCCGGGCTGACCTTCTCGGTACTGCTGCGCCCGGACGTGCCGCTCCTCCTCTGGGGCTGGCTGCCGCTACTGGCCGGGGTCGCGCTCGCCGAAGCCGTGCGCGATACGGCTGGCGTCGAGACGTCCCTCAAATGGCCGAACGACTTGCTGGCCGGACCCGACGGGCGCAAGGCGGCCGGCATCCTCGTCCAGACCGGCGGGGACGCCGTCGTGGTCGGGATCGGGCTGAACGTCTCCACCACCACCGACGAGCTCCCGGTCGAGACCGCTACCTCCCTGGCGCTGCAGCAAGCGACTACCCTTGACCGCACCGACCTTCTCGCCGCGATCCTCACCCGGATCGACGCCCGAGTCGCGCAGTGGACCGACTGCGCAGGTGACGCCGCGGCGTGCGGGCTGGCCGCGGCCTACCGGGATCTCTGCGGCACGATCGGCGCCGCCGTGCGGGTCACGGTGGCCGACAGCAAGACCGTCGAGGGGCAGGCCGTGGACGTGGATGCGGGCGGCCGACTGGTCGTCCGGACGCCGACGGGCAACCAGACGATCGGCGCGGGGGACGTCGAGCACCTGCGTCTTGCCTGACTAGCGGGCCAGAACCGGATAGCCTCGCGTCGATACGTCCCTAGGAGGATGTCGTGCCGTACCCGGAAAAGGTTCTCGCGAACGACGAGCAGGTCGTCGAGCACCTGCACCCGCACTGGATCACGCTCGTGCCGGCGACGCTGTGGCTGATCGTCATCTGTGCGGCCGCGGGCGTCGGCGTCTACTTCGCGCCCAACAACGGGACGGGTCGCACCGTGGTGCTGATCCTGATCGCCGTGATCGGGGTCCTACTGCTGTGCTGGCTCACCTTCGCCCCGTGGATCCGCTGGCGGACGACGCACTACGTCTTCACCACCCACCGGGTGCTCATCCGGCGGGGCGTCTTCAAGCACGTCGGCCGGGACATCTCGCTGCAACGCATCAGCGACGTCGGCTTCACCCAGACGTTGTGGGACCGCATGGTCAAGGCCGGCACGCTGTCGATCGAATCGGCCAGTGAGAACGGCCAGGAGGATCTGCACAACCTGCCCAAGTCCGATCAGATGCAGCAGGTGTTGAACCGCCTCATCGAGGAGGACGGCATGCGTCGCAGTCGTCAGGCCTACGGCGGCCAACCGCAGGCGGGCTACCAGCAACAGGGTTACCCGCAGCCGGGCTACCAGCAAGGCCCCCCGCCGGCGCAGGGCTACGGACAGCCGGGCCCGCAGGGGCCGCCCTACCCACCGACCCAGCAGTACCCGCCGCAGTAGGCGCGCTGGCGATCAGCAACACGAGATCGTCGAAGGTCAGGAACGGCATCGGGGCTACTTCGTCGGCTTCGCGGCAGAGAGATCGACGCCGCAGCTGTGCTTGGCGTCGGAGGCGACAGTGCTTCCGGCCTTCTGCACCGCTGCGGCATCGATCTCCTTGGTGGCCTTCGTCGTGTCCCCACGTGACTCGACGAGTGCGATCACCGCAGTGCCCAGCACTCGCCACGAACTGGCGATCGCCGAGGGCGCTACTTTTTGGATCTCGCCGACGAACGCCTTCGACGAGATGAGTAGGGCGGGATCAGCCGCAGTGACGCCGGGCAGGATCGACTTCCCGGCGGCAAGGGTCTGCCGCAGCATTGTGCAGTAGTCCGTCCGTGACGCATGGAGTTTCGACACCGCGGCGTCGGGCGAGCCGGGCTCGATCGTGCTGCCGGCCTTGACCTCGGTGTTCGACCACCAGCGAGTGGCGACGGCTCCCGAGGACGGAGCGGTCGAGGCGGACGGGTCGTGCGCCGAGGAGCGACTGCCGCCGCTGCACGCCGCCGCCATCGGCGCGACGGCAACGAGCGCGCACAGGACAGCGACGCCATGCCTTCCACGGGTACGCCGTTGCCAGGGCACCGATGCGATCGCCGTTGTCGTCGTGGCGACGGCCTTGGCGCAGGTGCGGATTGGACCGGCCATCACTTCGACGGGGTCGCGGTCGGCGAGGCGGCGGCCGACTGCGCCACCGGGGCGACGAAGGCCTGCATGGAGAGTTGCAGCGTGCCCGAGTTCGGCGACGGTGCGCTGCCGGCGGCCCCCGTAGCGGAGCCCTCGGTGACCTGCGTGATCAGCACAGCGCGCGGCTGGACGTGTTGCAACTGTTCCAGGAAGTCGTTCAGCGCGCCGATGGAACCGGTCACCGTAGCGCTGAGCGAGAGGCTGAACAGCGTGGCTGCCGCTACCGGGGCTCCGGCCGTAGTCGGTGCGGTGGCGCTCGCGGTTGAGCTCGACGGCGTCCCACCCGTAGCCGGCGCAGCCGCCGCAACGACCGCGGCCGGCTGGCCCACCGTCAGCGCTGTGACGTCGGTATGCGTGGAGCCTCCGAGCGATTGGAGCGTGCGCAGAAAGTCCGAAATGCCGGTCGTGGCGGGCAGCGCCAGCCGGGCCTTCGCCAGATCCGTTCGGTACTTGGCCAGGTTTTTGTTCTGGGCGCGAAGCGTGCTTAGACGCGCTTGGAGTTTTGCGTTCTGTTCCTGGGTCGTCGCGACCTGGTGGTCGACGTTGGCCGTCTGTGAACGTTGCGGGCTGATGAAGAAGAAGTAGCCGATGAGTACCAGGATGACGGCGACGAGGCCGCCGCCGATCAGCCAGAGCCGCTCGGCCTGCGAGCGAGGCACGCTGACGTCTTCTCGTTTGGGAAGCGTGCGGAGGGTGGGCGTGACGATGGGCATCTCAGTTGCCTCCGGTGGCA
>JAOPVG010000131.1 GCA_025966255.1 Jatrophihabitans sp. | reverse complement strand
CCTGGGTGCTCGCCGGGCTGGGCATCCTGTTCGGTCTCATCGGACTCGGCTCCCCTGCGCCAGGTCTGAGCCGGATCCTCAGCATCCTCGATCTGCTCATCGACGTCGCGATCGTCGTGCTGTTGGCTCAGCCGGTGAGCAGCCGCTACTTCAAACCGACCCGCTGAGCCCGGCGCCGACGGATCTTGTGGTCGTCGCTGCCGCCATCGCTCGAATGCTCCAGTTCGTCGCGGACGCCGGCTTCAGGGACCTCGTCGGATGACGAAGTCGATCACCGCGTTCTTCCTGGGCGGGACGATCAGCATGACCGGCCGCGGCGGCGGCGCGATTTCCCGGATCGGCGCCGCCGAACTCGTCGAGGCCGTGCCGCAACTGGCCGAGCTCGATGTCCGCCTCGATGCCCGCGACTTCCGCCAGATCTCCAGCGCCGGCCTCTCCTTCCAGGACATCGTCGAGCTGGTCGACGCCGCGGCTGCGGCCGAGTCGGACGGCATCGTCGTCGTCCAAGGCACCGACACGCTTGAAGAGACGGCCTACCTGATCGACCTGCTGTGGCCGCACGAGACGCCCGTCGTCCTCACCGGCGCCATGCGCAATCCGTCCCTCGCCGGACCCGACGGCCCGGCCAACCTGCTCGCCGCGGTCACCGTCGCGGCGAGTCCGCAGTTCCGCGGTCAGGGCGCCCTCGTCGCGTCCAACGACGAGGTGCACGCCGCCCGCTACGTCCGCAAGACGCACAGCACCAACGTTGCGACGTTCGCCTCGCCGAACGCCGGGCCGGTCGGGCTGCTGGTCGAGGGGACGGCCATTCCGCTGGCCACCGTGCCCCGCCGCACCGTGCACACGCCGAACGGGCCGATGTCGGCCCGGGTGCCGATCCTCGCCGTGGGCCTCGACGACGACGGTCTTCTTCTGAGTGCCGCGGCGCGGGTGTGCGACGGCCTCGTGGTCGCCGGCTTCGGCGGCGGACACGTCCCCGACCGGCTGGCCGAGCCCCTGGGCGAGCTCGCGCAGCGGGTGCCGGTGATCCTCGCGTCGCGCGCCAACGGCGGACCGGTGCTCGCGCGCACTTACGGCTTCGCCGGCTCCGAGACCGACCTGCTCGCCCGCGGCCTGATCCGCGCCGGGCTACTCGATCCGTTCAAGGCGCGGGTGCTGCTGCGAGTTGCGCTCGCCTCTGGCTACGACCGAGACGCGATCGCCGCAACCTTTGTGGAAGCGGGATTGACGTAGACCTCGCTGTTGACGTTCCGGCGCCTGGTGCGGGGGCACACCGGGGGACGCCGCGGATGCAGGACCATCATCCAGCGCAGCGCGCCTCGCCGCGGCTCAGAGGTAGGGACGGGCCGTCACGCCGGCGCCATCGCGCCACTCGTAGACCGACACGCCGTGCACGAACACCTGCAGCGCGCGGCTCATGACGTCGAGCGGGTCGCCGTCCCAGATCACGACGTCGCCGTCGAGTCCGGGCGTCAACGAGCCCACGCGGTCGTCGATGCCCATGATCCGGGCCGGGTTCACCGTGATCGACCGCAGCGCGTCGTCGCGGGTCATGCCCTCCTTGACCGCGAACGTCGCCTGGTGGACGAGGAAGTTGATGGGCACGACGGGGTGATCGGTGGTGATCGCCACGCGCACGCCGGCCGCGGCGAGCCGGCCCGGGTTCGCGATGGTGCGCTCGCGCAGCTCGACCTTCGATCGGGTCGTGAACATCGGCCCGACGATGCACGGGATGTCGCGCTCGGCCAGGACGTCGGCGAGCAGGAATCCCTCTGTGGCGTGGTTGACGATGAGCCGGTAGCCGAACTCGTCGGCCAACCGGATCGCGGTGGCGATGTCGTCGGCGCGGTGCGTGTGCTGGCTCCACGGCAGCTCGCCGTCGAGCACCCGCACGAGAACCTCGCTGGTGGTGTCCCGCTCGAAGGGTTTGCCCTCGGCGGCCGCGTGTTCGCGCTTCGCCTGGTAGTCCTGCGCCTTGGTCATCGCATCGCGGATGACGGCCGCGACGCCTTGCCGCGTCGACGGCAGTTGCTTCTTCTCTCCGTATACCCGCTTCGGGTTCTCGCCCAGCGCGCTCTTGACCGACGCCGGTGACTTGATCACCATTTCGTCGACGATTCGCCCCCATGTCTTGAGCGCGACGGTCTGCCCGCCGATCGGGTTGCCGCTGCCGGGCTTGACGACGACCGACGTGACCCCGCCGGACAGCGCGTCGCGGAACCCTTCGTCGGCCGGGTTGATCGCGTCGAGCGCCCGCATGCGGGCCCCGTTGGGATCGGTCATCTCATTCGTGTCGTCGCCGGCCCAGCCTTGCGACTCCTCGTCGATGCCGACGTGCCCGTGCGCCTCGACGAAGCCGGGCAGCACCCACCGGCCGCTCGCGTCGATCGTGGGCACGTCGTCGGGTACGGCGACGTCCGGACCCACGGCGGTGATCCGGCCGTCGGTGACCAGGACGGTCGCGCTCTCGAGGACGGATCCGTCGCCGGGCACGACCCGGCCGTTGACAATGGCGACGCTGGCGGAGAATTGCGGCATCCACCCACCGTAGGGCGTGCCGCCGACCGCATCAGACGGTGGTCGCGACGCCGATCGGCGCGACCGTGTGACCGGGGAACACCCCGGTGAGCGAGCCGGCGCCGAGCCGCTTCTGCACCAGCTCGCCGAGCACGTCGAACGGGTTGTTGCTGCCCGGCACGTCGCCGTCGTCGAGGGTCGCGGCGGTGAGCTGCGTCCACTTCCCGAACACGTCGCTGCGGGTAAGGCCGCCGCCCAGCAACCAGATCAGGCTGCCGTGACCGTGGTCCGTGCCGCCGCTGTCGTTCATCTGGACGCGTCGGCCGAACTCGGTCATGACGGCCACGGTCACCCGCTGCCGCCGCGTCGGGCCGAGGTCGTCCATGAACGCGCGCAACGAACCGGCCGCCGAATCGAGCTGGCCGTCCAGGTCGGCAACCTCGTTGGTGTGTGTGTCCCAACCGCCGACATCGACCGTCGCTACCTGCAG
>JAOPVG010000116.1 GCA_025966255.1 Jatrophihabitans sp. | reverse complement strand
TCGAGCATCGGACTCACCGACTTCGCAGCGTCCGGAACGCGGCGCGAAGTTCCGCGCTGAACAGGGCCGGCTGTTCCCAGGCGGCGAAGTGGCCGCCACGGTCGACCGCGTTGAAATGGAGAAGGTTGTTCGGGTAGGCGCGTTCAGCCCAGCTCTTCGGCGCTTGATACAGCTCGTCGGGAAAGACGCTGATGGCGAACGGGATGCTGATGTTCTTCCCGTCGAAGAAGTCGCCCTTGTTCTCCCAGTAGAGCCGAGCCGCCGACACTCCCGTGTTCGTCAGCCAATAGAGCGTCATGTTGTCGAGGACGTCATCCTTGGTCAGTTCCCCGGGGAGGCCACCGGCGATGACCCGCGCGATGAGGCCTGGCTGGCCCGTGCCGTCGCCGTGGTCGATCATCCATGCCGCGAGGTCGATCGGCGAGTCGGCCAGGCCGTACATCGTCTGCGGTCGCGTGGACATGATGTTGGCGTACGCCACGTGTTTCGCGTAGAAGGTTCGCAACTGCTCGTACGCGCGAGCCTCTTCCGGTGAGAGTCCGGCCGGCGGCGGTTCGCCGGTCTCGAAGCCTTTGACGAGCTCGGCCGGCGCCGTCCCCGGCATGTTCGAGTGAATGGCCAGCAGCTCCGGAGCCGCCTGCTCACCCATTGCCTGCGTGACCGCGGCGCCCCAGTCACCACCTTGCGCGACGAAATGCTGGTAACCGAGCCGCTTCATCAGCACCACCCACGCACGGGCGATCCGCACCGGATCCCACCCCGGCGCTTCCGGCTTCGCCGAGAATCCGTGTCCGGGCAGGGAGGGGATCACCACGTGGAAGGCGTCCGAGGCCTCCCCGCCGTGCGCGGTGGGGTTGGTCAGCGGCTCGATGATCTTGAGCTGTTCGAGGATGGAACCCGGCCAGCCGTGCGTGACGATGATGGGCAAGGCGTCCTCGTGCGGGGACCGGACGTGGATGAAGTGGATATCGAGCCCGTCGATCTCCGTAACGAAGTTCGGCAAGCGGTTGAGGATCGCGTCGCACCTACCCATGTCGTAGCTCGTCGCCCAGTACCGCGCGAGGTCCTGCATGAGCGCGAGAGGCACGCCTTGGCTGTCGTCGGTCACCGTCTCGCGTTCCGGCCACCGCGTCGCGGCGATGCGGCTGCGCAGGTCGTCGAGCTCCTTGTCGGAGATCTCGACCCGGTAGGGGCGGACACTTGCATCAACAGGTGCGGTCACTTCATCCTCCTCAAGTCTCGAGCGTGCGGCCGGTCCTGGGCGAGTGGTGGATAGCACTCGCCCACGGTGGTCCTGGTGACTTCATGTGCTCCCCTCGATTGGGCGGGCGCGAAGAAGCTGACCAGCAGCTGGGTGACTCGCTCCGCCTCGTCGTGATGAACCCAGTGCGAGGCGTCCGGCAGCCGCTCGACACGCTCGAGGTTCGGGACGTCGTCGGGCTCGGGCTCGGCTAGTTCTTGTCCGAGGTACTCATCGCGTTGCCCCCAGATGACGAGCGTGGGGGCTTTGATGGGGTGAATTGCGGCTTCGGCCTTTTTGGCCGGAGTTCGCACGGAGGAACGGTAGTAATTGATCATCCCGCTGGCTGCACCCGGCTGTGACCACGCTTCGATGTAGCGGTCCATCTCCTCCGCTGTGTACGCCGGGCGCGCATCGTGTAGGAAGTGCCGGAAGAAGTGCCAGTTGTTGGCGTGCACGATCGCGTCAGGCAAGTCCGGCAGCGCGAAGAAGAAGAAGTACCACGACTTCCTGAGCTGGCCAGGATGGTGCAGCCCCTGCGACAGCTTCCGCGGGTGGGCCGCGTTGAGGATGGCCAGTCGGTCAACGATCTCGGGGTGATTCATTGCCGTGGCCCAGGCGACACTGCCGCCCCAGTCGTGCCCCGCGAGGAGCGCGGACTGGGCGCCGCGTTCGTGGACCAGGTCGCGGACGTCGCCGGCAAGCTTCTCGATGTCGTAGTTACCGACGCCTTTCGGCCGTGATGACAGGTTGTAGCCCCGCATGTCGGGGGCGACGACGCGGAATCCCGCGGCGGCGAGCGCTTTGATCTGCAACCGCCAGCCGTACCAAAATTCGGGAAACCCGTGCAGTAGGACGACCAGGGGTCCGTCGCCTGCCTCGACATAGTGCAATCGCACCTCGCTGAGGTCCGCATAGCCTTCGCGAACTCCGCCGAGCCAGTGTCCTTGTTCCTGGTTTTCCGCAGGATTTTCCGCGCCGCTGCCGCGGTGCCGCGTGGTGCTCATCGAGCCTCCCTCAAGGTTGACCGTCAACCGAAAGACTCCTGCTCCGGGGTGCAACTCGCGCCCGTGAAGACCCTTGTCGCGCCCCTGGCCTTCGGACCGATTGGCCTCGCGGGCAACACTGGTCATCCCTCGACGAGTTGTTGTCCGCCGTGGATGTCGAATGTCGCGCCGGTGACCGCGGTGTTGGTCATCAGGTCGACGGCGAGCGCCGCGACGTCCTCGGCGTTGACGATGCGGACGGTCGGTGCACTAGCCGAGGCGAGGTCGAACCGTTCGCGATCGCCGATTGGGCGCGCCTCTCGCCATCCGTCACGATCCGAGCGACGCCGTTATGCGCGGCCTTGGTGTCTAAAGCGACGGCTTCAGGGCCGGCCATAGGTGTGCCTGGAATGGCGCTCGGATGAAGAGTCCCATCGACGCACGGGGCCGTCCCGTTGGATCTGCGGCGAGCGGAAGCACGATGGCCGGAATCGGCCGAATTGCGTGCGATGGATTGCCACCCGCGGCGTCCGATGATCGGATCGCTTCGCCCTGAGATATGAAACCTTTCATATCCGTGGCCGCGCGGAAGGCGCACGATCCGAGGAGGCCCTGTGAAGATGCGCAGCCTGATGGGCGGGTCGGCAGCGACGCTCGCGACGACGCTCCTGGTGCTGACCGCCGCGTCCGGCGCGGTGTCGCGGGCAGTGAGCGCGCCGCTCACGGCTTCTCGACACGGGGCTGCGAC
>JAOPVG010000114.1 GCA_025966255.1 Jatrophihabitans sp. | reverse complement strand
CCGGTTTCGCCGTGGCCACTATGGAGTCGATCGCTTTGGTGATGCGCTCGGAGGGCTCCTCGGGAATCGCCACCCGCACCGCCAAGCGCGGACTGTCCTGACCCGGCAGCTCGCCCATCGGGCGGCTTGACCAGGCGACGCCACCGCTGTCGGTGATCTCCACTGTTCCTCCGCTGAGCACTTCGAGGTTTGCGCGCAGCCCGCTGATGGTGCCGCGCATCCGGTACATCTCCACGGCGGTTGCCACTGCGGCGCGCCGACGCTCTATCGCCCAGCTCTCATCAAGCTCGATGCCGACCCACGTGGCCAACCAGTCGAGGAAGTCCGTCGGGGTGAGCGCCGGGTCGAAATAGTCGATCAGGCAGTCCAGCGTCGTCAGGATCGGCGCGAGCACGTCGTCGAGGCCGCCGACGAAGCGCATCGTGAACTCGTCCTCTTGATAGACCGCCGGAAGCATCGGACCGAGCGGGGTCGGCGTCGTCAGTCCATGGATCGTCCCGCGCATCAGTGCTCCTCCACCCGCACCTGGTGCTCATAGGAGAACAGCAGGCTGTACGGGTCGAGCTCGAGCTTGCGGGTCTCGCTACCGCGTTCGCCGGTGACCGGGTTGGCGCCGAACAACCGCGCGTCCTCCACCATGTCGACACCGCGAATGCGTTGCAGCAGGCCGTACACCTCGCCGGATTGCACCGGTCGGCCGAAGGGCCAGCCCTCGCCGTCCGGGCCGCCGGTGATCGGATTGAGGTAGCCGTAGAGCGCGGCCAGCGACTCGGTCTTGATCCGAGCGACGTCGGCCTTGGGGCGAGCGACCACGCGCGCGACGACGGTGACCCCGCGGTAGGACGGCGGCTCCACCGAGACCCGCGTACCGATGAGACGGACCTCGTCGAGCCGCTCACTGATCCGTTGCAGGGTCTCCTCATCGGGTACGAGCTCGGCAAAGTCGATCTTGCCGTCCTCCTGCGGCGCGGCCGGGACGATCAGCACCCGCAGCGAACCGGCCTCGACCGAGTCCTCGCCGGCCGTGACGCACTGGACCCGGGCGACCTCGGGAGCGGCCTCCATCGCGATCGACTCGTAGTCCTCGGCGGTGACGGCCCGGCTGCGCGTGCGCAGCAGGATCGGTCCGCGCGACTTGGCCTGCTGGATGGTCTCGGCCTCGACGCCCCCCTGTGCCGATTCGAGGTTCTCGACACTGGCGACGAACGGGATCGAGGACTTCAGGGTGCGTATCGCACCCTTCGAGACGTTGCCGTTGTGCCCGCCGCCGATGGCGTGACCGCGGAGTCGGATGGACATGCCTGAGGGCGGGATGGCGCCGTACTGCCGCAGGCTGCCGTCCTCCTCGCGGACCGCGGGCCCGAACCGGACCGTGCCGGCGACCGCGTCGAACACGAAGTGCAGGTCCGCGGGCTCACTCGCGGCAAAGTGATCCACCGGGGACCACTCCACCCAGCCGTCGTCGGACATCGTTTCGAGCACCGGTGCGCCGGTGCCGGCGAGCAACGGGCTGCGTTCGGTCGTGAACTCCTGGCCGGGAACACCGTCGGATTCGCCGAGCATCTCCTCAGCGATGATCTCCGCGTGGATCGCGTCGACGGTGCCGCCCACCGTCGAGGCGGCGAGGTTCCTGATCACCGGGGAGGTGCTGTAGTCGGGGAAGTCCTCGGGCACCTCGATCACCCGGGCGCGCAGCCAGCCGGCCCGGGTTCCTTCGATCACCGACGCCTGGTGTCCCTCGGGGGCGTGGACAAGCACCCGGCCCGACGTGTTCAGCGCCAGGGTCGAGTCGGAGCTGACGAGGCACTCCTCCCAGTCCGCACCCGTCCAGGCCTCCCAGACGAGCGGCGGGTGGTCCGGGTGGACACCGACGCCTTCCACCTGCGCGTCGACGTCGATGCGAACCACGCACCGGGGCACCGGCTCGCTGAGACCGACCAGCAGCGTCTCGCCGACGACCGGGACCTCGGAGAAGGCCAGGAACGCGGTCGCCATCTTCAAGCCCTCGGTGTGCAGCTGCGGGGTCGATTCGTCGCCACCGAGCGTCGCGACGTCCTGGAGCATGCACGGGATGATCTGCAGATCGTCGCGGGTGTTGAACACGATCGACTCGTCGGTGTCGGTGCGCAACGTGGCGACCGTGGTGCCGGCCGCGATGCCGACGCTGGCGACCGCCGGCGACGAGAGCCAGAAGGTGACCGGTGCCTTCGCCGGCGTGGCCGCCAGCAGTCGTAGGCCGATCATCTCCAGGAACTTGATGTACATGCGATCCGGCACCTGATTGAGCCGGAACAGCAACTGATCGGTCATGAACGCGAACGTCTCGATCAGCGTGACGCCGGGATCGGAGACGTTGTGGTCTGTCCACTCCGGGCAGCGGCGCTGGACCAGGCGTTTCGCGTCGTCGACGAGGTCCTGGAAGCGGCGGTCGTCGAGATTGGGAACCGGCAGCGCCATCAGTAGTCGCTTCCGTCGTCGGGGATCGTATAGAAGGGGAACACCAGGTTGCGGCGGTCGTTCGTGCCCTTCACCGAGTAGTTCAGGTCGATGTAGAGACGACTGCGATCGTCGGGGTCCACCGTCACGTTGACCGAGTCCACGACGATGCGGGGCTCCCAACGCAACAGCGCGTTCTCGACCTCGTTGGCCAGCTCGGCCGCGGTGTCGATCGTCGCTGACCGGAACACGTAGTCGCGCAGCCGGGAACCGAACTCCGGCCGCATCGGCCGCTCGCCCGGATACGTGGCGAGGATCAGGCGGATCGCCTGTTCGAGTTCCTGGTCGCGTCGGGCGAGCGCGATGCCGCCCCGGGCGTCCACCCCGAGGGGAAACGCCCAGCCGGCTCCGACGAAGTCGTATGTCATCCGTGTCCTCAGTTCAGCTGAATCATTTGGCCTTGGACCTGCACCATCGCGTTGCTCGTGATCTTCACGCCGAGCTTTCCGGCGAGCTCGAGCTGGCCGTCGCTCTCGATCTTGACGCCACCTGCGCCGCCCTTGATCGCGATCTTCCCCGCGCCCGAGCAATCGATGGTGAGGGTGCCGGCGGGTGTCTTGCTGGCCGGCGGTGCCGGCTTGCAGCTGAGCGTGACCGTGCCGGCGACCTGGTCGATCGACAGGGCGATGTTGCCGTCACCCGTGCCGAGCGTGACCTCGGACTTCGTCGGCGGCAATCCGGGTGGGCCGGGCGGCAACTCGTCACTGAACAGGAGCTGGTTACCGGCCGGTGACGCCAGGCCGCGCCCGGTGACGGCGCCGCTCTTGACCGCGGCATCCATCGTCGAGAACTTGGAGTTCGTGTTCACCAGCCCGCCGAGCACGTACGGGCGGCGCGGGTCGCCGAACTCGAAGCCGACGAGCACCTCGTCGCCGACCTCGGGGAGGAACATCGCGCCGGTTCGCGCGCCCGCGCTGAGATGCGCGACTCGCGCCCAGTCGGTCTCGAACGCCGGCGACAGCCACGGCAGCGCGAGCTTCACCCGGCCGTGCTTGTCGGGATCGCGGACGTTGGTGACCACGCCGCAGACCAGGCCGTCGATCTGCGAGCGCGCGGCCGGCGAGCCCCCGCCACCGGACGCCAGCGCAAACAGCGATCGGTCCGAACGACCACTGACCACGAAGTGGGTCATGTAGCCCTGCTCTTCGGGGTCGAAGACGTGCCGGGCGTTCGTGACCGTCCACTTTCCGCCGAACTGCTTGGGGACGCCCTTGATCTCGATCTGCTCGCCGGCCTGGATCGTCGGATCACCGACCGCCACGCCCTCGGCCTCGGCGAAGGTGCTCGAGATGTGATCGGCCAGGCCTTTCGCCATCTCGTCCGCGGCGCCGTTCGCGGCGCTGCCGTTCGCGAGCGGGTGATTCACGACGACGTAGGCGGTGCTGCTCGGGGTGCTGCCGAAGTCAGGCATCGGCAGACCCGGAATCGGCGGCAGCGAGGGAAGGGACGGCAGGGCCGGCAGGAAGCCGTCGGTGAACGACTTCGCGAGCTTGACCGGGTCCTCGCCGTCGATCGTGGCCGTCCCGGACTTCGCCGGTGCACTTCCGACGACGACGCGCGCGCCCTTGCCGTCCCACATCCGCACCTCGACGTCGGGCGTGATGTTCGCCGCCGAGATGCGGGGATAGAAGCTGATCAGATTCTCCTTGTAGGTCAGCGCGCCGCCGAGACCCAGCGCGCTGGCCACGGCGGACACGGCCGACGACAGCGCGCCGCCCAGGCCGCCCGCGGGCATGCCCGACGCTCGGCGGAAGAAGAACTTGCCCTGGCTGACCCCGGTTTCGAAGCCGATCTCGCGGGCGCGCTGGACGAGGAAGTCCCAATCGGTCTGCGCGACCTGGGAGATGTGGTCGTGCGTGGTTGAGCTGCTGTCGATCTTCCCGATGTCGAGCCCGGCATTGCGGGCCACCTTCGTCGCGATGTCGGAGTCGGTCATGTTGAGAAAGGTCTGGCTACGCCGGGCGCGCTGCAGGCGGTGCGCCTTCTCGTAGCCGCGGACGACGGTGATGATCGACATGTTTTCGCAGACAGCCTCGATCGAGGTCACTTCGCCCTTGATCAGCGTCGTCGGCGAGTGGTCCATGAACTTGGCGCCGTCGATCTTGACCGACGCGCCGACGGTGAGCCCGGCATCGTCGACGACCGAGCCGTCCTGGTCATTGAAGTGCAGCTCGAACATGTCGGGCAGGTGCAGGTGCGTGTCGACGACGGCGCGGATCAGCAGGTCCGAGACGGTCGGCAGCAAGGGAAGGCCGACGAGCTTGCCGACCGACACGGAGGGCATGACATTGCCCGGCTCCGGTCCGTCGAGTAGTCCCACGCCTATCGCCCCCCTGCCGTGATCTCGGCCGGTCCGGGTAGGTAGACGGTGGTTCCGGGCCGAACCCGGTTGGGGTCGGTGATGCCATTGATCTCAGCGATCTTGCGCCACACGCCGGGCCGGCCGTAGTGGGTCTGCGCGATCGACTGCAGCGATTCGCCGTCCCGCATGAGGTGGGTGCTGCGTCCGGGCTGGCCGCCGGAGGTCGGGTTCGTCGGGATCGTCGACATGATGTTCGGGACCGTCTGCATCGCGATCGTCATCTCGGCCCGGATCGGGATGCCGCTCGAGTGGAACCGGGTGTAGTTCGCGGTCACCTGGGTGAGCTTCACGTCGTACATGAAGCCGAGCATCGGCGGGCCCCATTGGAAGGTGAGCGTGGGCTGCACGGTCGAGGTGACGGTGAAGAGCCCGACGATCGCCGTGATGAGTCCCGCTGGGGGAGCGCACCAGGCGAACAGCGTGTCCACGCGCATCTTGGTGTCTTCGCCGACGAAGATCACCTTGCTGAGGTTGATCGTCGGCGGCTTGGTCTTCTGGCTGATCGGCGTGGACGCGCCCCGCGTTCGACTGGGTGTCGTCGTGGTGTTGGGCTTGCGGTCCATCTTGATCGCGCTCGGGTTGAAGTCGAACAGCACCAGACCCAGGGCATCGGGTTCGAGGCACCGGATCATGGCCGGGACGCCACCGGTCATCACCGAGGCGATGCCGACGCCGATACCGACCGCCGCGCCGGCCACCGCGCCGACGCCGACGTCCATGCTCACCATGACGTACGTCCTTTCACAGGAAGCCCTCGTGCACGATCTGCAAGGTCTCCATCGCTATGCCGGCCGTCGATGCGTCCAACTCCGGTCCGGACCACTTGCTCGGGTAGACGCTGCGAAGGGACCAGGTCATGACCGGTGTCCCGTCGGAGTGGAACAACGTGATGACCGCGGTCCCGCCGTCGGGCACCTTCGCGGAGTGCACCCAGCTGTTGACCATCGACGACAGCCACTGCTGCACCTTCGCCGAATCGGCCGGATTGACCGCCCGGCGCAGCGTGATCGGGCTGTAGTTGAGGCCTCCGGGCGTCCATTTCTGGTAGTCGTAGACGCCGCCCTGATCAACGTGATCGTTCTTGAAGTCGACCTCGAGCCCCTTGCACTGGCCCCAGCCGCCGAGGTCGATGCCGGAGATCGTGACGTGGAAGCGGTTGTTCAAGCCCAGCATGTCTCGCAGGCTGAGCTGCATTGGTCCGGTGGCGGCAGCGCCAGGGCCGAACGCACTCACGAAAGCATCCGCTCATCCTCGAGGAAGCCCTCGTGGTCGATCTCGAGCGTCTCGATCGCGACCGAACTCGCGCCGGCGTCCATCGCGTTGATCGACCAGCCCTTCGGCAGGGTGTTCTTGAGGTTCCAGGTGAGGATGGGCTCGGCGAACGAGTCGAACAACGTGATGGTGATGCCACCGCGCGTCGCGGCCTGGGTCCAGGCGTTCTTGTTCAGCCAGTCGCGAACCTTGGCCGAGTCCTCGGCCGTGGCGGCCCGGATCAACTTGATCGGCTTGTACTTGGTGTTCCCGGGGAAGAAGAAGCGCATGTTGCCGGCGTCGCCCGCCCGGTAGTCCGGGACGTCCCAGGTGACGTCGAGGCCCTCGCACTTCTGCCAGCTGCCGAGGTCGTAGCTGCTCTGATCGACCACGACGTGGAAGCGGTTCGCGAGACCGATCTTGGTGGTGTCATTGAGTGGCATGGCGTGTCCTTACCGGTAATCGGTGAGCAGGCCGGCCCGCTCACGGTCAACAAGGAGTTCCCGACGCAGACGGCTGCGAAGGCGGGCGTAGAGGCGCAGAGCGAGTTCGTCCAGATCGATGTCGGGGTCGGCGGCATGCCCGCCGGCTTGGTCCGACCCGGGTTCGTTCTCCCGCGCGAGGTTGGTCACGGGGTCGATGCCCCCCCGGCTCGCCAGGTAGCGCCGGTGCGCGTCGGAGGAGTGAGCTGACTGTCCGCCCGCGCCGTCCGGTCCCGTGCCGGTCCCCGGTTGGCCGGCGCCCCCGGGGTCGAACCCGCGGCCGTGGAAGAGCGCGGAGAGTCCGCCGACGTCGGCCCCCAGCGCCGCATCCGCGCCGAACAGGTTGGCGGCGAAGCGGCTCAACCCGGTCGGGTGTTCGGCCGTCCCGGCGCCGCCCAGGCCCGGTTGCGTCTGGCCGGCCTGTCCGCCGGCTTGCGGCGCGGGGCCGTCGCCGGTCAGGTGCCCGAGGAACTGGCTCGCCCGACTCGGCGGTTCGGCCGCCCCGCCGGCTTCGTGGCCGTCCGGTCGTCCCCAGGGGGTCCATGCCATGAGGCCGGCGAAGTCCCCGCCCAGTGCAGTTGCCGAACCGAACGTGTTCTGCTGCCAGCGGTTCGCGGCGGTCGACGGAGGAGGGGCGAGCTGTCCGCCGCCCGAGCCGCCGGCCGAGCCGCTGAGCATCTGGCGAACGCGCTCCCGGTCGTCGTCGCTGAGGCTGGACTGCCGGGCCTCACCCCGCGCGTCGAGTTCGGTGTTGATGACGTCCAGGAACTGTCGCTCGGCGATCTGCTCCTCGGCCGGCGTGGTGAACGGGGTGTCCGAGGAGCCGGAGCCGCCGCGCTCGCGATAGTCGTCCCACACCCGCTTGGCTGCCTCTTCGGCCGCCGCGTCGAAGTTCGCCCGCTGGGAGTCGTCGAGCGTGGTCTGCTCGTTGAGGTAGTCGACCGCGTCGCCCGCCCGCTGCGTAACGAGGGTCTCGACCCAACCCGCCGTCACCGCCTGCGGCGCGTGCACGAGCACCGGTTCCTCGAACGGCGCGGTCGGGGCGGCGGAGTACATCCGTTCGGCGGCGACGGCCTCGGCCTCGAGCGCGCGGCCTTCCGGCGTGCTCTCGTCCGGCAGCGCGCCGCCGAAGCGCAGCTGCTGGGCGGCATGGACGAGTTCATGGGCGAGCAGACCGCGGGCCTCCGGCGAGTTCAACGCGCCGGCCGTCTCGGGCAGGAAGACCCGGCCGCCGCGCGTGAACGCCCGGGCCCGGCGCTGCCGGGCCTCGCTGGCGGCGTCGGTGTCGCGCTGGACCGGCACCTCGCTGACGTCGACGCCGTGGCTCGAGCGGATGGCTTGCGCCAGCTCGGCCGGGGCCCGGGTGACGACGGCTCGTTCCACAGCCCGCAGCATCGGGGCCGGGAGCGTGGCGTCCTTCGACGGGTCAGGACGAGGCTCGCGGGCCCGGAAGACGAGCGGGGCCGTGGACGCAAGCGGGCGAGCCGTGCCGTCGGTGACCGGATGGGCGGCGACGACGATCGGCTGCAGGGCCGAACGGATCGGCGGTGGGGCCGAGTCGTCATCGTCCGGGGCGGCATGGCGCGCGACCGGTTCGGGCGGGGTGGTCTCGGTGCGGGCGGCGGGCGGCTCGGGTGCGGGGGGCGGTGGCG
>JAOPVG010000108.1 GCA_025966255.1 Jatrophihabitans sp. | reverse complement strand
GGTGTGGCGCCCCAGTCGATCAGGAACGGGACGAGGCCGTCGCTGCGCTCGAGGTCGGGCGTCGTCAGCCGCCATTCGAGGAGATCGCCCGACGGTGCCCGCCGCGACATGGGGACCGCCTCGCCGGGGTCGTAACCGCGGGCCCGGGCCGTGGCGACGGTCGCGTCGAGGTCGTCCGGCCGCACGGCCCAGGTGACGACGTGCGGCGTGTCCAGACGGTCGACCAGGAACGGCCGCGGGCGATCCGGCGCCGGTTGGGCCGGATCGGGTCCGATGATCTCCAGGTAGGCCGAGCCGCCCAGGCCGACGAGGTAGTTCGCCGTGCCGAGGCCGGGATGGTTGCCGCCCGGGACGGGCTCGACGCCGGTCAGCTCCGCGAACTGGGCGACGGCGTCGGCCAGCACCGGCGCCGCCAGCACGAGATGGTCCAGCCCGGCGGTCACTCCGGCGGTCCGGCGATCAGGCGACGCAACCCGTCGGCGTCGAGCAGGGGGGTCGGTTCGACGGTCTCGCCGGTGCGGACGTAGTGGAACGCCGCGCGCACGGTGGCGAGATCGGCGTCGTCGATGCCACCCAGTCGCGCCCAGGCCAGCCGGTACGCCGCGAGCTGCACCGCAGCGGCGCGCGCAGCAGCACCGCTCGGCTTGCTGCCGGTCTTCCAATCGATCACCAGCCAGCCCTCCTGCTCGCTGCCAAAGACTGCATCCATGCGCCCCCGCACGACGCGGCCGTGCACCGTCATCTCGAACGGCACCTCGACCTCGGCCGGCGTGCGGGCGGCCCACTCGCTGCTCTCGAATGCTTTGCGCAGCGCGTCGAAGTCGGCGTCATCGGCCTCCTCGTCGGCGGCGCCGGGCAGCTCGTCGATGTCGAGCAACGTCTGCGCTTGCCAGCGCTGCTCGAGACAGGTGTGGAACACGGTGCCGCGGCGGGCCCAGGGCGCTGGCTGGCGAGGCAACGGACGGCGCAGGCTGCGGGCAAAGGCAGCCGGATCGCGTTCCAGCTCGACCAGCTGCGACACCGACAGCTGCTGGGGCAATTCGACGAGGAACGATTCGGCGCTCGCGAGCTGCGCCCGCTCGGCGAGCAGCACCTCGACGTCGTGGCGCCAGTGGTCGGCGCGGGTCATCGGCGGCCCGATGGTGAGCTGCTCGGCTGCCGGCTCGTCGAGGGCGGCCCGGACGAGGTCGGCACCGGCCTCGACCTCGGCGCGCCGGCTGGGGCCGCGGCCGTCCGGGGTACCGAGCGGGTCGAACGGCCAGGTCGCCACGGGCAGGACGGCGGTGACCGGATTGACGGCGTCATCAGCCGGCTCGAACCACACGTCCGGCTCGGCAAACCCGCGCAACGAGACCAGGTACTCCGATGGCTCCCGCGGTGTCTTGGCGTCATCGAACACGTAGCCGGACGCCAGCAGGACGTGCTTGGCCCGGGTCAGTGCGACGTAGGCCAGCCGGCGCTCCTCGTCGGCGTGCCGGTTCTTGACGGCTTCGTCGTAAGTGTCGAGCAACCACTTGAGATCGGTGGTGTCGGTGGTCGCGGTCAGGTCGAACGGGGGCAGTTCGGCGCGATCGCCGCGCAGCGGGCCGGGCAGGGCCTGGCGGGTGCGGGTCCAGTTGTTGCTCTTGGCCGGAGCCGGGAAGATCTTGTCGTCGAGGCCCGGGATGGCGACGACCTGCCACTCGAGGCCCTTGGCTCCGTGCACGGTGAGGATCTGCACGCGGTCGGTCGCCACCTCGACCTCGCCGGCCTCGAGGCCGTTCTCCTCGTCCTCGGCGGCGTCGAGGAAGGCCAGGAAGGCGGTGAGCGTGGAGCTCGACGCATCGCCGGCCTCGCTGACGAACTGGGCGGCTTCGTCGAGGAAGCGGTCGAGGTGCACCCGGCCGACGACCGCGCGATCGGGGCGGGCCAGCACCTCGATGTCGACGCCGGACACCCGCTCCACCTCAGCGATCAGTTCCGGCAGCGATGTGGACACACGCCGGCGCAGGCGCCGCAGCTCGAACGACAGCGCGGAGAGCCGCCGGTAGCCCTCGTCCGAGTAGCGGTTCGGCGGGCCGAGGTCGTCGAGGGCCTCGATGATGCTGACCGGCTCGTCGTCCGCGGGCGCGGGCTCGCCGTCGACGCGTGGCCCGTCGCCGCGCGCGAGCCAGCGCGCCTGGTCGCGCAGCGCGGCGAGGTCGTACGGGCCGATGCGCCAGCGGGCCCCGGTGAGCAGGCGGGCCAGCGACGTCCCCGCGGTGAAGCCCGCGAGTACCCGCAGGGTCGCCACGACGTCGGCGACCTCGGGCGTGGTGAGCAGGCCACCCAGCCCCACGACCTCGACCGGCAGGCCGGCATTGCGCAGCGCGTCGGCGAGCGCCGGGATCTGCGCCCGGCGCCGCACGAGTACCGCGGCCGTGCGGTCAATGACCGGCAACTCGTCCCACGCGCAGCGCATCCGATCAGCGACCCAGGCGGCTTCGTCGAGATGGGTCTCAGTGAACGCGACCTCCAGCCGGCCGGCTTCGGCCGAGGGGCCGGGACGGAGTTCGGCCACCGCGACGCCGGACCTAAGTGGAGCGGCCACCGCGTTCGCTACGGAGAGCACCACGCGGTCGTTGCGGAAGCTCGTCGCCAGCGGATGCACCGCGGACGGTGTGCCGTCGGCGGTGCGGAACGTGGTGGCGAACGCAGTGATGTTGCCGGCGCTCGCGCCACGCCAGCCGTAGATCGATTGCAGTGGATCGCCGACCGCGGTGACCGGATGCCCGCCGCCGTACAGGCCGTGCAGCATCTCGATCTGCGCGTGACCGGTGTCCTGGTACTCGTCGAGCAGCACCGCTCCGTAGCGCGCCCGCTCGACGGCCCGCACCTCGTCCAAGTCGGCGAGCCGGGCCGCGAGCGACATCTGGTCACCGAAGTCGACCGCGGACATCGCCGCCTTCGTCGCCGCGAACTCGCGCACCAAGGGCAGCAGCGCGCAGCGGTGAGCCAGCGATTTCGTCAGGTCGGCGACCGGGCCGGTCTTGTTGCGCTTGCCGGGCAGTTCGGACACCCGTCCGGCGAGGTTGTTGCAGTAGCTGTCGACCTCGTCGACAGCGACGAGGTGGTCGGCGAACTGGTTGGCCATCTGCAGCACGTACTTGACCAGTGACGACGGCGCTCCGATGTCGTCGGGCAGCTGACCGCGGTGGTTTCGCATCACGCGGTCGGCGAGCTGCCAGGACACCGCCTGCGACATGAGCCGGGCGTCGGGCTCAGCGCCGAGACGCAGAGCTTGTTCGCTCACCAGCCGCCCGGCGTAGGCGGCGTAGGTGGAGACCGTGGGCTCGGCCGCCCGCAATAGTGCGATGTGCTCGATCTCGTCCGGTGCGTCGCGTTCGACGACCAGACGCCACTGCGCCAGCCGGCGACGGATCCGCTTGCCCAATTCGGCGGCGGCTTTGCGGGTGAACGTCAACCCCAGGATCGCGTCGGGCGGGACCTGGCGATTGGCCACGAGCCACACGACGCGGGCCGCCATCGTCTCGGTCTTGCCCGACCCCGCGCCGGCGATGACGACGGACGGGACGAGCGCAGACTCGACCACCGCGGCCTGCTCGTCGGTCGGCTTGGGCAGCCCCAGCAGCCCGCTCAGCTCGACGGCGCCGATCGATCGGCTCATGCCCTCACTCCGATCGGGCCTGGCGAGACGCGAGGCCGCCAGATCGCGCGGCACGCGGGCTCACGCGGTGACCTGCCGGCCTTCGGGCTGCAGCGGGCAGCACTTCTTGAGATCGCAGATGCGGCAGTCGCCGCCGACCCGCGCGGTGAACTCGCTGCCCCTGAGTCGCTCGGCAACCTCGGCCACGGCGACGTCGATCCACCCGGCGTCGTCGGAGTCGCCGAGCGCGCCCTGCACCTGCTCGATGTATTTCGTGCCGGCGGCGAGCTGCACGAGCATCGCACCGCCGGAGGCTGCCTCGCCCGCGGCCACTTCCGTGAAGCCGCCGCGATCGACCGCGAGCTGGTAGGCCGCGAGCTGCGGATGCTTGGGCAGATCTTCGGCGCGAGGCTTGCTCTTGCCGGTCTTGTAGTCGACCACGACGAGGCGGCCGTCGCGGTCGCGTTCGAGGCGATCGACCCGGCCGCGTAGCCGGGCGTCGCCGAGGTCGACGCAGAACGGTTCCTCAACCGCGACGAGGGTGAGCTCGCGCCGGCTCTCGGTCAGCCACGCGACGAGCCGGGCGAGGATCGCGGTGGCGCGGCGGCGCTCGTTGTCGGCGAACCAGTGCGCGCCGAAATCGAGCGTGCCCCACTGCTCGTCGAGGCGGCGTTGGTACTCGTCGAGGTCGGCGCCGGGGGGTGCCTCGGCCGCCACGGCGTGCACGAGCACACCGAGCGAGGCCGAGATCTGATCACCGTCCTTGGCGCCGAGGTCGGTGAGCAGGGCGCGCAGTTCGCAGCGCAGGAACGAGTCGATGCGCGACGGGCTGACCGACACCGGCTGCTCCGGAGCGGCGACGCCGCGGTCGTCGGAAAGTTCCGCCAGCCCCCACCACGCCGCCGGATCGGCGCCGGGCACGTCGGCCTCGGCCAGCCGCGCGAGCGACTCGGCGGCGGCCGTGCGGTCGGCCCGGCTCGCGGCCGGGTCGGACGCCACGCACCGCAGCTCCGCGATCAGCCCGGTGAGGTGCACGCCCCGCGGCACCTCGACCAACGGGCGTTCGCCGTCGATCGGGTCGATCTCGTCGAGAAAGCGCGACGGCTGGTCCTCGTCGCCGGACACCGCCGACACCACGACGCGGTGCCGGGCCCGGGTGACCGCCACGTAGAAGAGTCGACGCTCCTCGGCGAGCTGCGGCGCCACGAGCGAGACGCCGGCTGCGTCCCGGCCGGCGAGGACGTCGACGAGGGTTTCCGAGCCGAGCAGCGAACCCCGGCGACGCAGATCGGGCCAGCTGCCCTCTTGCACGTTGGCGACGCACACGAGATCCCATTCCAGACCCTTGCTCGCGTGCGCGGTGAGTACGGCGACGGTCTCGTGGTCCTTGGCTCGGGCCGATGTCGCGTCGCCGGGGATCTGCTGGGCGGCGAGGTGAGCAGCGAACCCCTCGATCGTGGAGTGCGGCAGGCGGTCGGTGAACTTCGCGGCCGTGTCGAACAGCTCGACGACCGCGTCGAGATCGCGGTCGGCCGCGGCGCCGGCTGTGCCACCGGCCCGGCTGGCCTGTTCCCAGCGCCGGGTCAGACCAGAGGCCTGCCACACGGCCCACAGGACGTCCTCGGGTGAACCGCCGCCCCGGGTCGCCTCGATGCCCGCGTTGAGGACGGACGCAAGCCGCTGAACCGGCCGGCGCACCCGCTCGGGCAGGATGGCCGCGCCGGGCGCATCGAACAGCGCGGCGGCGAGCACCGGCGAGTCGCTCGTGGCATCGGTCAGCTGGCGCAACGCCCGGCGCAGCCGGCGCAGATAGATGGCGTCGCCGCCGCCGATCGGGCCGAGCAACAGGCGCTCGGCATCGTCCTCGGAGATCGCCGTCTCGCCCTCCCGCACGAAGGCCAGCACCGCATCGACGGCGTCGAGCAGGGCGGCGACAGCCGGCTGGCCGGCGAGCGGCAGGTCGTCACCACGCACCGACACCGGCACGCCGGCCGTGATCAACGCGCGACGCAGGGTCGGCAACGCCATGGTCGTGGAGCGGACGAGCACCGCCATGCGCGACCACGGCAGCCCGTCGAGGTGGGCGCGACGCAGCGTGCCCGCCACGAACGCCGCCTCTTCACTCGCCGACCGGAACACGCCGACTTCGACGCGGCCCGGCTCGTGCCCGTCGACCGGAATCAGCGCTCGCTGGGCCGCCGGCCCGGGCAGCCGCTCGGCGACGCGGCGCGAGGCCGCGAGCAGCGTCGCGCCGGAGCGGCGGCACGTGGTGAGCGCGATCGTCGGCATCGCGCCGAAGCGTTGCTCGGCATCGCGGATCGCCGATTCGTCGGCGCCGCGGAACGCGTAGATCGACTGATCGGGGTCGCCGACCAGCACCAGTTCGTCGGCGCCGCGGGAAAGCAGGGCCAACAGCTCGGCCTGGGCCGGGTCGGTGTCCTGGTACTCGTCGACGAAGATGCGACGGCGCAGCGCGCGCTCGCGGGCCAACAGCTCGGGATCGTCCCCGAGTGCGGCCAGGGCCCCGCGGATCAGCTCGGCCGGGTCGTAGCCGCCGGGATCCTGCATCGCCGTGACCTCGTGGTATTCCTGCAGGAATCCGCCGGCCGCGACCCAGTCGGCGCGGTTGCGGCGGCGGCCGAGCTCGGCGAGCGCGGGCCCGTCGAGACCGCGCTCGATCGCCCGCATCAGCAGGTCGCGCAGCTCGCCGGCGAAGGCCTGCGTGGCCAAGGCCGGACGCAGGGCGTCGGGCCAGCGGTCGGTGCCGTGGCGCAGCAGCTCGCGCAGGATGATGTCCTGCTCGGCGGCGGCGAGCAGCCGCGGGGCGGGCAGCTCGCGGGCGAGATTGGCCATGCGCAGCACGCCGAAGGCGTAGGAGTGGAGGGTGCGCGCAATCGGCTCGCGCATGGTCTGCCCCAGCCGGGCCGCGACGCGATCGCGCATCTCGCCCGCGGCGCGGCGGCTGAAGGTCAGCATGAGCACCTGACCCACCGGCACGCCGGCGCCGACGCGGGCCACCACCGACTCGACCAGCGTGGTCGTCTTGCCCGTGCCCGGCCCGGCGAGGACGAGGAGCGGACCCGCCTGGTGCTCGACCACGGCCCGCTGGGCGTCGTCGAGCACTGGTGGCTCGACGGTTGGGCGCGTCGAGCGAACCAGTCGGTAGCTCGGCTCGGTCATGTGGGCAATCTCAGCACGCCGGGCTGACAGTTCAGTGATCGCCCAGTTCTTCGAACAGCGTGAGCTGCAGCCCGTCCGGTGCGGTCAACCTCGAGTTCAGCGAGTTCCACGGTGTGCGGGTGGGTTCGGCAATCACCTTTGCGCCGCCGTCGGCCAGGCGGCGTGTCGCCCCGGCTGCGTCGGTCACTTCGAACGCGACCCGGATCTGTCCGGCGACCCGGCGACCGACCTCGACGTCGTCGATGTACTCGGCCTGGGCAGCGTCGGCCAGTTCGACGGTGGCCCGCCCGCCGTTGAGCAGCGTGACCCGACCGCCGTTCGGCGCTGCGTACGCCGCCTGCTCAGGTAACCCCAGGACGTCCCGGTAGAAGGCGAGCGCCTGCTCGTAGTCGTCGACCGTGAGCACCAGGCGCAGTTCGCGTACATCGACCATGCCCAGTATCTTGCCCCTCCCCTGAATGGTCGTACGGTCACATCCACCTGCGCTCACCGACTCACCGACGAAGGAGCACCTGTGACGACGGAAGAACCGCCACCTTCGACTGACCGACTCCTCGCCGCCACGCTCTTCAATCAGGTGTGGGAACTCATCGAGCAGCCGGACCGCACCCGCGACGATGACGACCGAATGCTGCACATGGCCCACGCCTCGCGGCACCACTGGGGCGCGGTTGGCACGGCCGCCAATGTTGCGCGCGGTGAGTGGCAGTGCTCGCGGGTGTACGCCGTACTGCGCCGTCCGGAACCCTGCCTCCACCATGCCCAACGCATGCTCGACCTGTGCACCGAGAACGACATCAAGGACTGGGATCTTGCCTTCGCTCACGAGGCGATCGCCCGGGCGTACGCCATCGCCGGTGACGCGCAGGCGGCGAAGCGGGAAATC
>JAOPVG010000129.1 GCA_025966255.1 Jatrophihabitans sp. | reverse complement strand
GGCCGGACAACCCGGTGTTCCAGCGGGTACAAGCCGGCTACGACAAGTTCTACGCCGCGAACCCCACCTTCGCCGGCGTGCACTACATCGCGGCCGACGCCGTCGAGGAGTGCTGGCAGCTGCTGCGCCAGTCCGCGATGTCCGTGTCGTACGAGTCGCTCGCGCACATCCCGACGTACTCGGCCTGGCTCGGTGAGCACGACTGGACGCCCGCCTACGCCCGCTTCAAACGCAACCTGCAATTGATCGGCTCGAACGAGGCCGAGAAGCGCTGGGTGCTGAAGAACCCGTCGCACATGGTCGGGCTGCACGCCCTGATGGCGGTCTATCCGGACGCGCTGATCGTGCAGACGCATCGCGACGTGCGGACGGCCCTCGCATCGAGCTGCAGCCTCAGTGCGCTGGCCACGGCAGGGTTTTCCGATACTTTCGTCGGGGAGACGATCGGGCGGGATCAGCTCGACCTGCTGGGTCGCGAGGCGGACACGTTCCTGGCGGCCCGGGAGCATCACAACCCGGCCCAGTTCTTCGACGTGGCGTACGGCGATCTCGTGAGCGATCCGGTCGGCACCGTCGAGGCGGTGTACCGGTACTTCGATCTGCCGTGGACCGACGCCGCCCGCGATGCTGCCGTCGCCGAGGATCTCGCGAGCCGTTCCGGGCATCGCGCCCCGGCGCATCGCTATTCGCTGAGCGATTTCGGACTGACCGAGGCCATGGTGGACGAGCGATTTGCCGACTACACGGCCCGGCACCTGTAACCCTGGTTGCGGCGTGGCCTCCGTCGCGGTTCGCGTCGTCCCGGGCTGGGCAGGCTCGGAAGGTGAGCGACAAGAAGCAGGGCGAAAGCACTCTCACGGTGATGCTGGCGCTGGCCGCCAACGTCGGCGTCGGCGTGCTCAAGCTGATCGCCGGGCTGTTGACCGGCTCGTCCGCGCTGCTCTCGGAGGCGGCCCACTCAGCGGGGGACAGCACCACCGAGGTACTGCTTCTCGTGGCGCAGCGCCGCTCGCAGCGCCCGGCCGATCGGTCGCACCCCTTCGGCTACGGCAAGGAGCGGTACTTCTGGTCGCTGCTCGCGGCCGTCGCGATCTTCGTTTCCGGGGCGGCGTTCTCGTTCTACCAGGGATTCCACACGATCTTCGGCCCGGAGGAGGCGTCGAGCAACCTGTGGATCAACTATCCCGTCCTCGCCCTGGCCGCAGTCTTGGAAGGCATCTCGCTGCGTCAGGCGGCCCGGCAGATGGAGGCCGAGACGAAACGGCTTCGCCTGTCGCTGGGGGCCTACGTGCGCACGCCCCGCGACCCCACCGTCAACAGCGTGCTGCTCGAAGACAGCGCCGCGATGATCGGATTGGCCGTCGCCGCCGTCGGCGTCGCCCTCCGGCAGGTCACCGGCTCAACCTTCTGGGACGGCGTGGCATCGCTCGTGATCGGGCTGCTTCTCCTGGTCGTCGCATTCGTACTCGCCCGCGCCTGCCAGGAACTGTTGATCGGCCGGCAGGCCGACCCGCGGCTGATCCGCGCCATAGAGGCGTGGCTCGAGCAGCAGCCGGAAGTCGACGACGTGGTCGATCTGCTCACCATGATGACCGGCACCGACAGCATCCTGCTCGGTGCGCGCGTCGACTTCGTCGACTCGACGAGTGGGGCCGAACTCGAAGAAGCCTGCGTCCGGCTCGACGTGGAGCTGCGCGAGAAGTGGCCGGCGCTCGACGAGATCTTCATCCAGCCGACGTCGCGCAAGGACGCCAACATGCGCCGCCGGGTCCAACAGCGTTACGGCGAGGCGCTCGCCGAGGAATGAGAGACCAAGGATCGGGCACCATGGAGAGGTGACCGCGTCCGTTGCCGCCGACCTCGCACCACTGCGCGAATTGCTCGACGCCGGGGGAGCCGTGGTCCTCTCTGGAGCGGGTCTGTCCACTGAATCCGGCATCCCTGACTACCGGGGCCCGACCGGCACGCTGCGCCGGCACGGCCCGATGACCTACCAGGAATTCGTGGGGTCCGCGGCCGCGCGCCGTCGGTACTGGGCGCGCAGCCATCTCGGCTGGCGCCAGATCGCCGCCGCGCGCCCGAACAGCGGGCACTTCGGTGTCGCCACGTTCCAGCAGCGCGGCGTTCTGCGCGGGATCATCACGCAGAACGTCGACGGTCTGCACCAGGCCGCGGGCGCGCAGGACGTCATCGAACTGCACGGCGGGCTCGACCTCGTCGTCTGCCTCGGCTGCGGGATGCGCGAATCGCGCCTCGCACTCGACTCCCGGCTGCGCAGGGCGAATCCGGACTTCGCCGCCGTCACGACCCAGGTGAACCCGGACGGCGACGCCGAACTATCCGAGGCCCAGCTCGACGGCTTCGTCCCCGTCGACTGCACCCGGTGCCAGTCCGATCTGATCAAGCCCGACGTCGTGTTCTTCGGCGAGAACGTGCCGCGCCCGCGCGTCGACGCCTGTTACGCCCTGGTCGAAGGAGCGCGCTCGGTGCTCGTCCTCGGCTCGTCGCTGACCGTCATGTCCGGCCTGCGCTTCGTCCGCCGCGCCGCCGCCCTCGGCATCCCGGTGGCGATCGTCAACCAGGGCGAGACGCGCGGCGATCCGCTCGCCGACCTGAAGGTCGAGGCTCCGCTCGGCGAGGTACTCACCGCGCTCGGCGCTGACATCGGCGGGACGGGCTTCGTCGCCGGATAAATCAGTTGCTTGCGATCGCCCTCAAGGTTACGCCTGGATGGCCCGGCCCCGGATCCGGCGGCGGTTGGAAATCCTCACCGGCAGGGGGCTCGTGGCGTCGGCGTCGGACTCGCGATCGAATCCTGAACTCCAGGAACTGGCGTAACAGGGGACTCATACGTCACACTGGCTGAACACACCTCGCACGAGCACGGACCGCTGGGGAAGGCGTCGCCGTCGAGCCAGGGAGGTGTGCGATGTCGAATGCCCGCACTGAGAGCAGCCGTGTCGTGCCAATGACGCGCGGCGTGGTCTTCATGCACTGCTGCCCGTCGGCCATTGCGCCGCACGTCGAATGGGCGCTCGCCGGCGTGCTCGACCGACCCGCGCGCCTGCAGTGGGCCGGCCAACCCGTCGCCCCTGCGCATCTGCGCGCCGAGGCGGCCTGGACCGGTCCCGTCGGCACCGCGGCGCGCCTGTCTGCCGCCCTCCGTGCGTGGCCGATGCTCGTCTTCGAGGTCACGGAGGACGGCACGTCGGTGAGCGACGGCGAGCGGCTGGCCTACGTGCCCGGCCGGGGCTTCCACCGCAGCCTGGTGTCCACGAACGGCGACCTGCTCGTTGGTGAGGAGCGGCTGCGCGGGCTGCTGAGCCGAGCCCGCAGTGCTGATGAGTACCGCCACGGGCTGTCCGAACTGCTCGGCACCGCGTGGGACGCCGAGCTCGAGCCGTATCGCCAAGGCGGCGACGGCGCCCCCGTGACCCTGCTCCACCAGGTGGTTTAGAGCGGGATGTTGCCGTGGGCGCCGCGTCCGGGGGGCGCGGCGGCCAGCGCTTCGGCCAGCGCGCTGCGGGTCGCGGACGGGTCGATGAGTTCGTCCACCACGCCGAGTTCCATGGCCCGACCGACGCCGCCGGCGATGCGCTCGTGCTCTTCGGCCAGCTTGGCGTGTAGCGCCTCACGCTCGCCGGGCTGAGCCGCGGCCAGCTTCTTGCGGTGCAGGATCCCGACGGCCGCTGACGCACCCATGACGGCCACCTCGGCGCCCGGCCACGCGAACACCTTGGTCGCGCCGAGCGCGCGCGAGTTCATCGCGATGTAGGCGCCGCCGTAGGTCTTGCGGGTCACCAGCGTCACGCGCGGCACGACGGACTCGCCGAACGCGTGCAGCAGTTTCGCGCCACGACGCACGATGCCGTCCCACTCCTGACCCACGCCGGGCAGGTAGCCCGGCACGTCCACGAGCACGACCAGCGGTACCCCGAACGCATCGCACATCCGCACGAACCGCGCTGCCTTCTCCGCCGAGGGCGAGTCGAGGCAGCCACCGAGCCGAAGCGGGTTGTTGGCGATCACGCCGACGGTGCGCCCGGTCAACCGACCCAGGCCGGTGACGATGTTGGGCGCCCACTTCGCGTGCAGCTCGAGGAAGCCGCCTTCGTCGAGGACGTTCGCGACCAACGGATGCACGTCGTAGGCGCGCTTCGGGTTGTCGGGCAGCAGGGAGCTGAGGTCGTGCGGCGGGCCGAGCTGGGCGAGGTCGAACGTGCCCTGGCGGGCGAGCAGCGACGTGACCGACTGGGCCGCCGCAAAGGCCGCCTCGTCGTCATCGGTGACCACGTGCACGACACCGCTGCGCCGGCCGTGGGTGTCGGGACCACCGAGCGATTCCATGTCGACGTTCTCGCCGGTGACCGAGCGGACTACGTCGGGGCCGGTGACGAACACCCGGCCGGCCGTCGACATGATCACGACGTCGGTGAGGGCGGGTCCGTACGCCGCGCCGCCCGCGGCGGGGCCGAGGACGACCGAGATCTGCGGCACCCGGCCGGACGCGCGGATCATCGCCTGGAACACGAGGCCGACCGCATGCAACGCGAGCACACCTTCGGCCAGCCGCGCACCACCGGAGTGCCACAGCCCGATGACGGGCACGCGTTCGCGCACGGCAGTGTCGATCGTGTCGACGATGTGCCGGCAGCCCGCCTCGCCCATCGCGCCGCCCATGACCGTGGCGTCCGTGCAGAACGCCGCAGCGGGCGTGCCGTTGATGCGGCCGCGCGCGCCGACCACACCGCTGTCGTCGCGCGGACGCAGCAGTTCGACGGTGCCGACGTCGAAGAGCCGTTCCAGGCGCAGGACGGGGTCGCGCGGATCGCGCTCGTCGGCAGCCGCCGGGTCGTGGGCCAGCGCGGTCATGGATTCTCCTAAGCCTTGCGGAACAGCAGAGCGGCGTTGTGGCCGCCGAAGCCGAACGAGTCGTTCAGCGCCGCCGGGACGGGCATCTCGCGGGCCTTGTCCGGCACGTCGACGCGGAGGTCATCCGGGTCGTCGAGGTTGATCGTCGGAGGCACGACGTCGTTCTGCACGGCCAGGACGGTGGCAATCGCCTCGATTGCCCCGGCCGCGCCGAGCAGGTGCCCGGTCATCGACTTCGTCGCTGAGACGACGGTCTGCTCGCCGAGCAAGTCGGCGATCCAGCGCGCCTCCGCGCCGTCGCCGGTGGGCGTCGACGTGGCGTGCGCGTTCACATGCACCACGTCCGCCGCATCGAGTCCGGAGCGTTTCAATGCCGTGGACGCGGCGCGCTTCTGCCCTCCGCCTTCGGGATCGGGCGCGACGATGTCGTATGAGTCGGAGGTGACGGCGGCCCCGGCCAGCACCGCGTAGGGGGTACGCCCACGGGCCGCGGCCGACGACGCCCGCTCGAGGACCAGGACGCCGGAGCCCTCGCCCAGCACGAAGCCGTCGCGGCCCTTGTCGAACGGACGGGAAGCGCGCTGCGGATCATCGTTGCGAGTGCTCATCGCCTGCATCTGGGCGAAACCGGTGATGGTGAGCGGATGGATGCAGGCCTCGGTGCCACCGACCACGACGACGTCGACCCGATCCAGGTCGAGCAGGTCGAGGCCGTAAGCGATGGCCTCAGCACCTGACGCGCAGGCGCTGACGGGCGTGAACACGCCCCCGCCGGCACCGACCGCGAGCCCGACGTGCGCAGCCGGTCCGTTCGGCATGTCCATGGGAATGAGCAGGGGCGAGACCCGCCCCGGCCCTTTCTCCAGCATTACGTCGTGCTGGTTGATCAGGCTGGTGACCCCGCCGATACCGGTGCCGATGACGACCGCGACCCGCACCGGATCGAGGTCGTTCTCCGCGGCCCGACCGGTGAACCCGGCGTCGGCCCACGCCTCGCGCGCAGCCACGATCGCGGCTTGCTGCGCCCGGTCGAGACGGCGGGCCTGCACCCGGGTGAGTTGCTCTGAAGGGTCGACCGACATCCGGGCGGCGATGCGCACCTTCAGGTCCGCAGCCCAGTCTTCGGTGAGCGCGGCGACGCCCGACCGTCCCTCGAGGAGGGCGGTCCAGAACGTGGCCACGTCACCGCCGAGCGGAGTCGTGGCACCGAGCCCGGTGACGACGACTTCGTCAGTACCTGCAGACATGAATCAGGCGTTCTGCTCGATGTAGCGCACGGCGTCGCCGACGGTCTTGAGCTTCGGCAGCTCGTCGTCCGGGATCTTCACGCCGAACTTCTCCTCCGCGGCCATGGCGACCTCGACCATCGACAGCGAGTCGACGTCCAGGTCGTCCACGAAGCTCTTGTCGTCCTTCACATCGTCGGCCTTGACGTCGGCGACCTCTTCGAGGATCGAGGCGAGTCCACTGCGGATCTCGTCGGTACTGGCCACGTTGGGTGGTCCCTTCTTGTCGGTACTGCGGGGTGGGTGTCGATCGTCCGGACGGACGATCGGCGAGAGAGACGTTACGGAGAGAGGACGACCTGCGCCGCGTAGGCCAGGCCGGAGCCGAAGCCGAGCAGCAACACCGGGGCGCCGGACAAGATCTCGCCGCGTTCGACCATGCGCGAGAGCGCCAGCGGGATGGTCGCCGCGGACGTGTTGCCCGACGTCACGATGTCACGCGCGACGATCGCGTTCGGCATGCCGATGCGGCGGGCCAGGGCGTCGATGATGCGCAGATTGGCCTGATGCGGCACGAAGGCGGCGATGTCCTCCAGCGCGACACCGGCCCGGCGGCAGGCCTCCAACGCGATCGGTGCCATCTTGCCGGTGGCCCACCGGTAGACGGCCTGGCCCTCCTGCCGGAAGAAGTGGGACTCCTGGTCGATGGCGACGGTGTCGAACTGCTCGCCGTCGCTGCCCCACACCACCGGGCCGAGACCCGCAGTGTCGGACGGGCCGACGACGGCCGCGCCGGCAGCGTCACCCAGGATGATGCAGGTGCTGCGGTCGCTCATGTCGAGCCAGCCGGAGAATCGCTCGGCCGCCACGACCAGGACGTTGCGGGCCTGGCCGGTCAGCACCGCGGCGGACGCGGCATTGAGCGCGTAGACGAATCCCGAGCAGCCCGAGTTCACGTCGTAGGCACCGGGCGCGAGGATGCCCAGCCGGTTGGCCAGGTTGGGCGCCGCGGCCGGCACCGGTGTTGGCATCGTGCAGGTGGCGACGAGCACGAGGTCGATCTCGGAGGTCTCCACCCCGCTCGCGGCGAGGGCCTTGCTCGCGGCCTGCTCGGCCATGTCGACGACGGTCTCGTCCGGGTCGGCCCAGCGCCGCTCGGCGATGCCGACCCGGCTCTTGACCCACTCGTCGTCGGTGTCCACGCCGCGGGCGATGAGGTCGTGGTTGGTGATGACGTTGCCGGGACGGTAGTGACCCAGCCCGAGGATGCGGGTAGCGGGTGAGCCGGGGGCGACGGCGAGGGTCACCTCAGTACTCCGATCCGTTGGACAGGCGGGCGACGGGCAGGCCGGCCGGCACAATGTCGCCGTCGTGGCGCAGCCACTCGGCGAGCACTCCCGCCTCGTTGGCGATGATCGCGTGCTCGTCGCGGTTCGTGCGCACGGTCCCCAACCGCGTGCCGCGCGCGACCTCGTGGCCCTCGGTGACGGACTCGGCCCGGGTGAACACGCCCTTGGCGGGCGTGACGACCACGCGGAACTCGGGGGTGTGTTCCCCCTGCCCGTGCTGCGGTCGGCTCGCCACCAGCGTGCGGCCGCGCTCGAGGTCGTCGGGGGTCTTGACGGCGAGCAGCTCGACGCCCGGCAGTTCCCGCTTGGCGATTCCGGCGAGCACGCCGGCCGGAGCGAGCTCGATGGCTGCGGTCACGCCGAGGTCGCTGCAGGAGCGCAGGCACAGATCCCAGCGCACCGGCAGCGTGACCTGGCGGACGAGGCGCGCGAGCAGGTCCGCACCGGTGTCGACGGCCGCGCCGTCGGCGTTGGACAGCAGGATCGGCCGCGGATCGGCGATCGGCATCGTGGACGTGTATTCGGCCAGCGCCTGCTCGGCCGGGGCCATGTAGTGCGTGTGGAAGGCGCCAGCGACCGACAAGGGGCGTACCCGGGCACCGGCCGGCGGCTCGGCCGCGAACTTCTCCAGGGCGTCCATCGCACCGGCGGCCACGATCTGGCCCGCGCCGTTGCGGTTCGCCGCGGTGAGGCCGGCGGACTCGATGGCCGCGACCACCACGTCCGCGTCTCCGCCGAGCACGGCCGACATGCCGGTCGGGGTGAGCGCACACGCGGCCGCCATCTCCGCGCCTCGGCGGCCGGCGAAGGCGACAGCGTCCGAGGCGCTCAACGCACCGGCGACGGCAGCGGCGGTCAGCTCGCCGACGCTGTGCCCGGCCACGACCCGCTCGCCCGCCTCTTCCAGACCCAGGTGGGCGGCCGCGATGACGCCGAGAGCGACGAGCAGGGGCTGGGTGACCGCGGTGTCCTTGATCTCATCGGCGCCGGCGGTCGTGCCAAGGCGGAGGAGATCGAGCCCGGTGGCCTCGGAGAAGCCGCCGATCTGCTCTTCGACGCCAGGCAGCTCAAGCCACGGCACGAACATGCCGGGCGACTGTGCGCCCTGCCCGGGAGCGAATACGGCAATCACACTCTCCACAATGACCTGCCTGGGGTCCTGAATGCGACCGCGACACCGACAGGTTTGGGAGCGGGCTTTTGTAGGTATCCGCCAGACGACCCGCCGACATTACGGTGATGTAGCAGCAACTGGTTGTCGGGTTAACTCAATGTTTCCAGACGTCCGAGCACGAGCGCGATGCGCAGAGTGAGGGCGCCGCGGGCGTCGGTCGGCGATTCGCCGCAGACCTCGGCCACCCGGCGCAGCCGGTACCGGACGGTGTTGGCGTGCACGAACAGGGCCCGGGCCGTCGCCTCGAGCGCCCCGCCGGCGTCCAGGAACGCGGCCACCGTCTCGACCAACGAACCACCCGACGCGACGAGCGGACGGTAGACGTCGTCGACCAGTTGGGCCCGTGCTTCGGCATCCCCGGCGAGCGCGCGCTCGGGCAACAGCGCGTCGGCGTTGACCGGCCGGGGCGCGGCGGGCCAGGCCGGCACGGCCCGCAGCCCGCTGAGCGCCGCCTGGGTCACCGTCACGGCGTCGGAGACATCGGCGGCGAGCGGGCCGATCACGACCGGTCCGTCGCCGAACGCGGGCAGCAGTTGTCGCGCGAGTTCGGCCACGTCGGTGACGCCGCCGACGACGATGACGAGCCGCTCGGCGTGGACTCCGGCCATCGCGTCCAGGCCGAGGCGGCGGGCCTGGGCATGCACCTCGGCGAGCGCGAGGTCGGGTGCGCCGTCGGGCGTTGAGCCGACGATCGCGACGATCGGACCCGAACCGTGCCAGCCCAGCGCGGCCAGCTGGCTCGGCAGTGGGTCGCCGACGATGGACCCGCTCACCAGGTTGTCGATCACCAGCGCTTCCAGCCGTCGGTCCCACGAGCCGCGGTCCTCCGCGGCGGTGGCGTAGATGCGGGCCGCCGCGAACGCGATCTCGCGGCTGAAGCGGAGCAGTTCCTCGCGTACCACCGCCGCGTCCTCGGGTCCGGCCAGCACCGGCAGCTGTTCCTCGGCCACGGCGATCGTCTGCCGGACAAGCTCGACGGTCTGCTGCAAGGACACCGACCGGGCCATCGCCGATGGCGCGGCGGCGAAGACCTCGCCGGTCAGGCGCAGCACGTCGTCGGGGGAGCGCAACCAGTCGACGTAGGACTGCAGGCCGGCCTGGGCCACGAGCGTCACCCAGGAGCGTTGATCCGAGGGCAGCTCACGGAACCAGGGCAGCTCCTCGTCCATCCGCGCGACGCTCTGGGTGGCGAGCCGGCCAGTGGCCTGCTCGATGCGACGGATCGTCACGTCCTGCAGTCCGGGCCTGCTGTTCACGGTCGCAGCCTGCCATGCGTCGAGTGGATACGGTTGGACCGTGCCTGATGACCGCGATGCGGCCGCCGATCTGCGACAGATCGCCTTCCGGCTCGAACGCGCCCGCGAACCCACGTACCGGGTGAAGGCGTTCCGCACCGCGGCGGGCGTGGTCGACGGGCTCTCGGCCGACGAACTCGCCTCGCGCGCCGAGGCCGGCACGCTCGGCGAGTTGACCGGGATCGGCAAGGTGACGGCCCAGTGCGTCACCGAGTCGCTGCGCGGTGAGGTGCCGGTCTACCTGCGCCGGCTCGAGGCGACGGAGGACACGCCGCTGGACGAGGCGACCGCGGCGATACGTAACGCGCTGCGGGGCGACTGCCACACGCACTCGGACTGGTCCGACGGCGGCTCGCCGATCAAGGAGATGGCTCAGACTGCGCGCGCGCTCGGCCACGACTACGTCGTCCTCACCGATCACTCGCCGCGGCTCACCGTGGCCAACGGATTGTCGGCCGAGCGGCTGGAGCAGCAACTCGACGTCGTCGCGGCGCTCAACGACGAGTTCACCGCCCAGGCGGCGGCCGGCGACGCCGCGCCGTTCCGCATCCTCACCGGCATCGAGGTGGACATCCTCGACGACGGCACACTCGACCAGAAACCGTCGCTGCTCGCCCGCCTCGACGTGGTGGTGGCGAGCGTCCACTCCAAGCTGAGGATGCCGGGCGAGGAGATGACGCCGCGGATGGTGGCCGCGGTGGCGAACCCGCACACCGACATCCTGGGTCATTGCACCGGACGGCTGATCACCGGCGGACGGGGCACCCGGCCGGAGTCGCAATTCGACGCCGACATCGTGTTCGCTGCGTGTGCGCAGTTCGGCGTCGCGGTCGAGATCAACTCCCGACCCGAGCGGCTCGACCCGCCCAAGCGGCTGCTGCGGCTCGCCGTCGAGGCCGGCTGCCTCACCTCCATCGACACCGACGCGCACGCCCCCGGACAGCTGGATTGGCAGCCCAACGGCTGCGAGCGGGCGGCGCGCTGCGGGGTCGACGTCGCGACGATCGTCAACACCTGGTCGGCCGAGAACCTGCTCGACTGGGCGGCCGACCACTCCGTCCGGCCATGATCGAGATCCGCCGGGCCGGCGACCGCTTTCGCACCCAGCAGCCCGGCATCACCACCTGGCACTCGTTCTCCTCCGGCCCGCACTTTGACGCGGAAAACTTGTCCTTCGGTCCGGTCGTGGCCTGCGACGAGCACTTGCTCGACCCCGGAGCCGGGTTCGACCGGCACCCGCACGCGCGCGTCGAACTGATCACCTGGGTGCTCGACGGCGCCCTGCGACACGAGGACGACGCCACTCGCATCCGAGTGGTGACGCCGGGTCTGGCGCAGTATCAACTGACCGGCCTCGGCATCGAGCACGTCGAGCGCAATGCTTCGGACACCGAGCCGCTGCACTTCGTCCAGCTCTGGCTGCTCACCGACGAGGATCTGCCCGACTACGACCTGGCGGCTCCACCACTGACATTGAGCACCGGGACGTTCTCGGTCCTGCGTCGGCCCCGGAATACGCGGCTGCCGCCTGCGGCCGCCGTCCATCTCTACGTCGCGGTCGGGCGGTTCAGCGTCGCGGGCTACGACCTCGGCCCCGGCGATTCGGTGCGGGCGAGTGAGGTGGCGTTGGACGTCGAGGGAGACGGTGAGTTGCTCGTCACCGCCGCCGAATCGGCGTGACTGACGGACCCGCTACTGACTTGTTTGGCCGGGACTGACCCGTCCTGGTTAGGGTCGACCTATGACGATTTCCACGGCCCGGTTGGGCGGATTGACCACGTCGGCGCAGGGGCTGGGCTGCATGGGGATGAGCCAGAGCTACGGCCCGAGCGACTGGGACGAGTCCATCGCGACGATCCATCGAGCGCTCGAGCTCGGCTTGACCTTCATCGACACCGCCAACGTCTACGGTGCCGGGCACAACGAGGTGCTGGTCGGGCGCGCGCTGCACGACCGTCGCGATCAGGCGCAGCTGGCGACCAAGCTCGGTATCGACTTTTCGGCGGGGTCGGGCGAGCGAGTCATCCGCGGCAAGGCGAACTACGTGAGGAAGGCCTGCGAGGACTCGTTGTTGCGCCTCGGGGTTGACCACATCGATCTCTACTACCTGCACCGGCCGCCGCAGGACGCGGAGATCGAGGAGACGGTCGGCGCGATGGCCGAACTCGTGCAGCAGGGCAAGGTGCTGCATCTGGGGCTGTCCGAGGTCGACGACTCGTTGCTGCGGCGGGCCCACGCCGTGCATCCGATCGCGGCTGTGCAGAGCGAGTACTCGCTGTGGACGCGCGACCCGGAGACGACCGTGTTGGACGCGCTGCGCGAGCTCGGGATCGGGCTGGTGCCCTTCTCGCCGCTCGGGCGTGGCTTCCTGACCGGCACGGTGGCTCCGTCCAGCTTCGGTGCGGGCGACTTCCGGTCGAGCAGCCCCCGTTTCGTCGGGGAGGCCGGCGCCGCCAACCGGGCCATTGCCGCGGCGGTCGCTGCGGTGGCCGAGCGCAAGGGCGTGTCGTCAGCGCAGATCGCGCTGGCCTGGGTGCACGGGCGAGCCGAGCGGCTCGGGATCTCGGTCGTGCCGATCCCGGGTACGAAGCGCATCAAGTGGCTGGAGCAGAACGTGGCGGCGCTCGACGTCGAACTCGACGACGCTGACCTGGCCGAGCTCGACCCGCTCGGCGATCAAGTGGTCGGCGCCCGCTACTGATCGTCCGAGCCCCGCTGGTGCTCTCAGTTGGTCACGGCGATCTCGTAGTTCCACACCTCGCTGTGGACGCCGACCGGCTTGGGTGCCTCCTCGCCGGCGCGCTCGGCCGCCGATCGGTGGCCATGCGCGAACGCGGGGGAGCTGACCCAGGCGTTGAAGGCGTCTTCGTCGCGCCACCGGGTGATGACGAGCCACGTGGTCCGATCGTCGGTCGGCTTGAGCAGCTCGAAGCCCTCGAAGCCGTCCTGATCGTCGACCGCGCCGGCGCGAGCCGCAAAGCGGTGGGCCAGTTCGTCGCCGCTTCCAGTGTCGACGGTGATGGCGTTGATCTTGATGACTGTCACCACCCCAGTGTCCCACCGTTACTTAGGTAGGGCGGCACGCCGGAATCGGCAGCTCGGCCAGCTCGCGGAGCAGCGCGGCGCTGAGATCGGGCTGCACGTACCGCCGCACATGAGTGACGGACTTCCAAGATCAGAGACGGCCCGGAGGCCGTCTCTGATCTTGTGAATCCGTCACTCAACCGGGTTGGGTCGGCGGAGGGTCGGGTCAGGCGTCGCCGCCGATCGTGCCGTGCCCGGCCGCTGTCACGCTGTCGAGCTGGTAGCGGTCGAACGCCTCGCGCGGCGCCTCCGGCTTGACCTCCCCGCTCCGGGCCAACCGCTCGAGGGTCGCGACCACGATCGACTGCGCGTCGATGTGGAAGAACCGCCGGGCCGCACCGCGGGTGTCGGCGAAACCGAAGCCGTCGGTACCGAGCGAGACGTAGTCGTTCGGCACCCAGCGCGCGATCTGGTCGGGCACTGCCCGCATGTAGTCGGACACCGCGATCACCGGTCCGGCCGTGTCACGCAGCGCCGAGGTCACGTACGGCGCCGGTGACTCCTCGCCGGGATGCATCAGCGCGTGCTGCTCGCACTCGATCGCGTCGCGGCGAAGTTCGTTCCACGACGTCGCCGACCACACGTCGGCGTCGACGCCCCACTCCTCACCCAGGATGCGCTGCGCGTCGAGCGCCCACGGCAGAGCGACCCCGGAGGCCAGCAGTTGGGCGCGCGGGCGGCCCGTTCCGTCCAGGGCGGGGGAGTAGCGGTAGAGCCCCTTCAACAGGCCTTCGACGTCGAGGTTCTCCGGCTCCTTGGGTTGGATTACCGGCTCGTTGTAGATCGTCAGGTAGTAGAAGACGTCGCGGTCGCTGACGGGGGCGTCGAAGGCCCCGATGCCGTACATGCGGCCCAGTCCGGCCCGCACGATGTGCGCCACCTCGAACGCCCACGCCGGGTCGTACGCGACGCAGGCCGGGTTGGCCGACGCGAGCAGCGGCGAGTGCCCGTCGGCGTGCTGCAACCCCTCGCCGGTCAGCGTCGTGCGCCCGGCCGTGGCCCCGAGGACGAACCCGCGGCCGAGCTGGTCGGCGAGCTGCCAGAACTGGTCGCCGGTGCGCTGGAAGCCGAACATCGAGTAGAAGATGTAGAACGGGATCATCGGCGTGGCGTGCGTGGCGTACGCGCTGCCCGCCGCGATGAGCGAGGCCATCGAGCCGGCCTCGGAGATCCCCTCGTGCAAGATCTGGCCGGTGGTCGACTCCTTGTACGACAGCAGCATGTCGCGGTCGACGGCCTCGTACTCCTGCCCGTGCGGCGAGTAGATCTTGGCCGTCGGGAAGATCGCGTCGAGACCGAACGTGCGGGCTTCGTCGGGGATGATCGGCACGAACCGTTTGCCGATCTCCTTGTCCTTCATCAGGTCCTTGAACAGCCGCACCGTCGCCATCGTCGTGGCGACCTGCTGCCGCCCCGATCCTTCGCGCAGTTCGGCGAACGCGGCGTCGCCGGGCAACGTCAGCGGCTTGGCGCGCACCACTCGCTTGGGCAGCGCACCGCCCAGCGCGGCCCGGCGCTCCTTCATGTACTGGATCTCGTCGGACTTCTCGCCGGGGTGGTAGTACGGCGGCAGGTCGGCCTCGAGGGCGTCGTCGCTGATCGGCAGGTAGAGCCGGTCGCGGAACGCCTTGAGATCAGCCGTGGTGAGTTTCTTCATCTGGTGCGTCGCGTTGCGGCCCTCGAAGGATTCGAGTGTCCAGCCCTTGATCGTCTTGGCGAGGATCACCGTCGGCTGGCCGACGTGCTCGCGTGCTGCCTGGAACGCGGCGAAGACCTTGCGGTAGTCGTGCCCACCGCGACTGAGCCGTCGAAGATCGTCGTCACTCAGGTCCTCGACCATCTTGCGCAGTCGCGGGTCGCCGCCGAAGAAGTGTTCGCGGATGTAGCTGCCGGACTCGACGCTGTAGGTCTGGAACTGCCCGTCCGGGGTGTTGTTCATCCGGTTGACCAGGGCGCCGTCGCCGTCACGGGCGAGCAGCTGGTCCCAGTCCCGTCCCCAGATCACCTTGATCACGTTCCAACCGGCGCCGCGGAAGTAGGACTCGAGCTCCTGGATGATCTTTCCGTTGCCGCGCACCGGGCCGTCGAGGCGCTGCAGGTTGCAGTTGATGACGAAGGTGAGGTTGTCCAGCTCCTCGCGTGCCGCGACGCCGATTGCGCCGAGCGATTCGACCTCGTCCATCTCGCCGTCGCCGAGGAACGCCCACACATGCGAATTGGACGTGTCGGCCAGCCCGCGAGCATGCAGGTACCGGTTGAACCGGGCCTGGTAGATCGCGCCGATCGGGCCAAGACCCATGGAGACGGTCGGGAACTCCCAGAACTCGGGCATCAGCCGGGGGTGCGGGTAGGACGACAAGCCGTACGGCGCGCGGGACTTCTCCTGCCGGAATCCGTCCAGGTGGGTCTCGGTCAGCCGGCCCTCGAGAAACGCGCGGGCATAGATGCCAG
>JAOPVG010000061.1 GCA_025966255.1 Jatrophihabitans sp. | reverse complement strand
CAGAAGTACGGTCAGGCGACGCTGCGGACGGCATTCCGAGAGATCGTCAACTACACGTTTCTCGCCGGATGGGATCCAGCGCTCATCACCAAGGGCGCGACTCATCTGTCGGGGGCTGATCTCGCATATGTCCGCTCCTACCTGACGCCCAAGTGCCGAGCCGCGTTCGACGCCGTCTTCGCCCGCGTGATCACGGCGGACAAGCAGGCCATCCGGAAACTCGAGCAGGCGGTGTTCTTCGGCGTGGCCATGCCGGGCGGCCTGAAGCCGATCAAGTCCGGGCACGTCGTCACCGATCGACGGTTCACCAAGGCATCGGTGAGCATCGATCACACCAAGGGGCAGACCCGGCTCGTGATGGCCTTCGCGGCCAAGGCGAACATCCAGATGCAGGATCCGTCCGGGGCGCGGCACGTGCTGCCCACCGGCCGCGTGCTGCGCTACTGGCTCGTCCCGAACGTCGGGGCGGATCGGAGCCAGCGGCCGTTCCTCATCGACACCTGGGCGATCAACATGAGCGTGAAGTCGGCGGTCTGACGCGGTCGAAACTCACATGCTGGTCGGCTCCGGCTGCCACTGAATCAGCGCGAGCGACGCGTCGTCGGTGAGCCGTCCCTGCTGGTGATCCAACAGCGCCCGCACCACCCGGCGCATGGTCTCCGGCGGCGGCAGGCCGGCGGCCAGGTTGCGCACGATCAGGTCGCCGAGCCGCTGCTCGCCGAAGAAGTCGCCGTCCGGCGAGCGGGCTTCGGTGACGCCATCGGTGTAGAGCAAAACGCAGTCGCCGGGCTCGAGTTGTTCGCTGCCGATCGTCGGGGTCATGACGGAAGCACCGCCGCTCGGCTTCGGAAGGAGCATCCCCAGCGGTGGCCGCGGTTTGGCGGTCAACGTCTTGACGAGCCGACCCTGGCGCAGCAGCAACGGCTCGGGGTGCCCGGCGTTGATCCAGCGCAGCACGCCGGCGCCGGTGTCGAGCTCGGCCAACACCGCAGTGGTGAACGGGGCGCCGGGGAAGGTCTGGAGGAGGGCCTCGTCGACCTCGCGGCAGGTGGCGAGCAGCGACCGGCCGGCCCGCCGAGCATGGCGATAGGCCGAGACCGCCATGGCGGCCAGCTGCGCGCTCTGCAGCCCGTGGCCCATCCCGTCGAACACGGCCACCTTCGCGGTACCCGCGTCGACGGCGTAGTCGAAGGTGTCACCAGCGACCTCGTACGCGGGCTCCAGAGCAGCGGTGACCGTCACCTCGCGGCAGGAAAAGGTGAGCGGTGGCAGCAGCGACCACTGCATCTCGGCCGCCAGACCCATCGACGACTGCCGGCGCAACCGCACGATGGTGTCGCCGTACAGCGTCTTGGTCATGATCAGCTCGCCGAGCAACGACGCGAACCGCCGCAGCACCGCGACCCTCGGCTCCTGCGCGAGCTCGTCGGCGACGTCCCGCACCACCGTGACCGCAAGCACGCCGAGCCGCTCGGTGCCGTCGAGCAGCGGCAGCCACACGGTCGAGTCCGGTCCGGAGCCCTGCTGGACGAGCACCTGCCCCTGTTGGTAGGCGCGGCCGGCGAGCGTGGAGTCGATATTCAGCGACTCGACGAACTCGCCCGTCCCCGGCCCGTCCGGCTCGAGGAACGGCACCAGCTCCGTCTGCTGCAGATCGGCCACGTAACACACGGCGTCTTTGCCGCCGAACGCCGCGACATGTCGACGGGCCATCGCCGGCAACTGATGCGCGGCGGTGTTGTGGGCTTCGGAGAGCATCGCGCCGACCGCGCGCTCGGCGGGGGTCATCGAGTCCACTGGGTCACCGCCTGGGGTGGGGTCGTCGGCGGGGGGCGTCACCAGTGCACGGTAACTGCCCGCTCGCCCGACGCTGAACATTCCCCAGCCCGGACGCCTGACGATCTGCATCGAGGCGCGTCCGCGGCGTCCGTGCCCTCCGGGCCGGACCTTCCCGGCGCGGTGGATCCGTAACAAGTCCGGGGTCGCGCTGGGGCATAGTTGGCGCGTGCAGACCGTGGGTTTGACGTGGCAGCACTCCGGCGAGGTCGCCGCGGTGCTCACGGTGGTCGGCGGCGGCCTGGCGCTGTCGAAGCAGCGCTGGGTGCGCGCAGTCGGTGCGTTCGCCCGCGAGACAGCCGTGATCGGCGTGCTCTACAGCCTGTGGCACCTGGCCGGCGAGATCTCCGTGACGGGCGCCGACGGCGCCTTCCAGCGAGCGCGCTGGATCGACCGCCTCGAGCACGATCTGCCGCTGCCGTCCGAACGCAGCGTGCAGCAGCTGATCCTCGGGCATCGGTACGTGGTCGAGGGCGCCAACCTGTACTACGCGGCCATGCATCTGACGATGATGCTGACGTTCTTGATCTGGCTGTTCGTCCGCCACCACGACCAGTACCGGCCAGTGCGCCAGGTGATGGCGTGGACGACGCTCGGCTGCCTGGCGATCCAACTCCTACCGGTCGCCCCGCCGCGCCTGCTGCCGGGCATTGTCGACACCGGCTTGATCTACAAGCAGTCGGTGTACAGCAGCGGGCTGGCCGTCGACCAGCTCTCGGCGATGCCGTCGGTGCATGTCGCGTGGGCGGTCATCGTCGGCTACTACACGTGGCGGATCAGTCCGAGCCGATGGCGCTACATCGGCCCGGCGCATGCGGTGATCACGATCCTGGTCGTCGTCGCCACCGGCAATCACTGGTGGCTGGACGGCGTCGTCGCCGTGATCGTCCTGTCGATCTGCGGGTGGGGTGTGTACGGCGTGCGCACCGTCTGGCGACTCGGCGTGGTCCGCTGGCAGGGCCGCAACGATCCGGCTGAGACCACGCCGCCGGCGAGTCCCGAGCTCGCCGGCGCGGCCCAGCCCTGAGCCGGTACCAGACGGGTCAGTGGTCCCAGGCCTGGACGATGCGCTGCCAGGCGATCTGGCCGTCGGCCAGACCGGCGATCGACAGGCAGTTGACCTTCGTCCCGTCCGGGTAGGTGCAGAGCAGTTCGATCGTGAGGTTGTCGTGGTCCGCAACGGCCGTCTGCACCTCGTGGGTCAGGTCCCGGTCGCAGACATCGGCCAGGTAGGTCCGCACCTCGGTGGTGCCGTGCATCGTGAGGGGCCGGCTCGGTGGGTGCTCGTGGTCGACGATGGTGACGAGCGGGTCGGGTCCGAAGGCCGCCAGTTGGGCGCCGGCGTTGCGGCTCTCGATCGCGCGGACGAAACCGGCGACGTCGAATCCGGTGGACTGGGTGGTTGGGGTGCTCATGACGGCCTCCTGGTCGGTTGTTCCTTGCTAGTTGCACTTAGCGTGGCCACCTGCCGTCAGCCCCTCGTGAATCAAGCGTCAATGGCAGTACGTTGCCAGCGACATGCTTCGCATTCGTGTGGTCGGGGGGCTCACGGCGGAGGTGGACGGACGGGTTCTGGAGCCGCCGACCAGCCGCCGGGCGTGGGCGCTGCTCGGCTGGTTGGCGCTCCACGCGGGTCTGCATTCCCGGGCGGATGTATCGACGCGCCTCTGGCCGGACGTCCTCGACATCAGTGCGCGGCAGAGCCTGCGTAGCGCGTTGTGGTCGTTACGTACCGCCCTGGACGACGCCGATCCCGGCGCGCTCATCGCCTCGCGAGACCGGGTCGGGCTGCGCGACGACGTGGACGTCGATGTGCGCCGGTTCCGGGTGGACCTCGCGGCCGGGCGGCTCACCGAGGCGGCGTCGGTCGGCGACGGCGACCTGCTGGCCGGACTGGACGACGAATGGGTGCTGGTGGCTCGCGACGAACATCGCCAGCAACTCGTCGGCGTGTTGAGCTCGTTGTCGGCCCAGGCCGCGGACAGCGGCGATCTGGCCACCGCGATCAGCTGGGCGCGGCGGGCCACGGCGCTGGATCCGCTGTCCGAGGAATCGGCGCGGGCCTTGATGACGCGGCTGGCGGCGGCCGGCGACGGCGCTGCTGCGCTGACGGCGTACCGGCGCCTGGCCGACCGGCTGCGGCGCGAACTGCGGGTGCCGCCGTCCGAACCGACCTGGCAGCTGGCCGAGCAGTTGCGCACCCAGGTCGATCGCCGCCCCGCCCCGCCCCGGGCCCCAGCGGCACCGGATCCGGCTGGTCCTACATCCGATCCGGCTGGTCCTACATCCGATCCGACCACTCCTACATCAGGACCGACGGGGCCTACATCAGGACCGACGGGACCTGCGGTAGGACCGGTCGGTCCTGCGGTAGGACCGGCCGGTCCGGTGGCCGGACCGATCGGTCCTGCGGCGGCGTCGGGCGCGCGGTTACCGCGCCCGGGCGCCCTGCCGCTGGTCGGCCGCTCGGCCGAGATCGACCTCCTTGACCAGGCCTGGACGGTCGTGAGCGCCGGGCACGGGGGGCTGGCGCTCGTGCACGGCGACCCCGGGATCGGCAAGTCCCGCTTGATCACCGAGCTCTGCGACCGCGTGCGCGGCTCGGGCGGCCGGGTGGCCAGTGGCGCGGCGCCCGACCTGGCCGGCGCCCCGCTCACGCCGTGGGCCGAAGTCTGCACCGCTCTAATACGGCAGCTCGGCGGTCTCCCCACTGCAGCCTGGGTCAGTGGATTGGCGCCGTTGCTGCCGACGTACCTGCCCGGCAGCCCGCCCAGCCCGCCGGGCCACGAGCAGGCCCGGCTGTCCGAATCGGTCGTGGCCCTGCTCGACCGTGCGTGCGCCGGCTCGCCGCTGCTCGTCGTGGTCGAAGACCTGCACGCGGCCGACGTGGCCAGCCTCACCCTGCTCTCCTACGTCATCCGGCGGATGGGGGACAGTCGGGTGATGGTGGTGGCGACCCGGCGGGAACGGCCGGTGCGCGACGAACTCGCCACCCTCGAGCAGGCGCAACGCCAGCGCGGCCTATTGCTCGCCGATGTGACGCTGGCGGTGCTGGGTGACGAGGCGGTGTCCCAGCTGGCTCGAGCCGTCGGGCGGCTGAATCCGGACCGCGTGGCACAGGTCGTCGACGCGGCCGAGGGCAACGCGCTCATCGCAGTGGAGGCGGCGCGGGCGCTCGCCGGTGGTCGGCCGCTACCGGTGGGCTTGCGCGATGCGGTGCGGGCCGCGGCCGCCCGGCTGCCCGAGGACGCGCGGGTCCTGCTCCGGACCGTCGCCGTCGCCGGCCGCGATCTCGACCTGGACGAGGCCGAGCACCGCTCCGGCGTCTCGGTGGAGTCGGCGCTGCCGCCGGCCGAGGACGAAGGGCTGATCGTCAGCGTCGACGGCCGGCTGCGGTTCCGGCACTCGCTGCTGCGCGAAGCCGTCTACGCGGACATCTCGTCGATCGAGCGCCGCGAACGGCACCTGTCCGCCGCCGCCGCCCTGAGCGGATCGATCGAGCGCACGGCCGAGGCGGCCGCTCATCTGCAGGCGGCCGGACGCACCGGCGAAGCCGGTCGCATGCTCGTGCTGGCCGCCGCGCAGGCCCGCTCCGTCGGCGCTCTGGCCGACGCCACCGTCCTGCTCCGGCAGGCGCTCGAGGCGCTGCCCGGCGATCCCGGGCCCGCCCTCGAGCTGGCCGACGTCCTGGCCTGGCGGGGCCGCCCGGCCGACGCGCGCACGGCGTTCGACCAAGTGCTGCCGCTCCTCGAAGCCGCCGGCGATCCGGAGGAGATCGCGGCCGCGCATCTGCGCTTCGCCGACTGGCATTTCGGGCCGATCTGTCAGCCGCGCGTCGCCGTCCGCGCGTGCCGAAAAGCCCTCGCGGTACTCGACGGCGCCGGCGTGCGGGCACCGGTGCTGCGGGCCGAAGTGCTGGCCGTGCTCGCGTGGTGCGAGGCCATAGCCGGTGATCAGCGCGGCGTCGAGCAGGCGCTGGCGCAACTGGCCGGCGTGGCCGGCGACCCACCGGACGATCCGCTCATCGCGGGCGGCGCGGATCGGGCTCGATCGTTCCTGCTCCTGCGCCAGGCCCGCTTCGCCGAGGCGGTCGCGCCCGCCGAGCGGGCCGCCGATGCGGGTGACCGGGCCGGGCGGCCTGACCTCGTCTACAGCGGCCTCATCAACGCGGCGTTCGGCCTGGCCGCCATCGGGGCGTTCGAGGAAGCGCTCGCGCTCGTCGATCGAGCGGCCGACGCGGTGCGTGACCACGGCATGCTCGCGATCGAGACGCTCATCCTCCTCGATCGCGCCTGGATCCTCGCCCGGCTCGGCCGGTTGGACGACGCGGCGTCGGCCGCCGCCCAGGCCCGCCGGTCGGCCGACCGGCTCGACGCTCCGGACTTGCAGGCGACGGTCGACGCCGAGCGCGGCCGCATCGCGCTCCGCGCGGGCGAGCACGCCGCCGCGGTCGAACTGTTGGAGGCCGCCCTCGCCGTCGAGGACGCATCGATCGGACGCCCGCTCGCCCGCCTCCAACTCGCCGAGGCGCTGGCCCGTCTCGCCCGCGCCGACGACGCCCGAGCCGAACTGGCCCGCGTGGTGTTGGAGCCGGTCCGCCCCGGCGACTGGCCGGACACGCTGGTCGCCCGCATGGCCGGCGTGCAAGGTCTCATCGCCCGCCTCGACGGCGATCGCGCCCTGGCGGAGAAGCGCCTGCGCGAGGCCGCCGACGGTTGGCGGCGCCGCCTGAGCGCCATCGAACTCGCTGACCGGATGGCCGCCGTCATGGCCGACCTCGGCCGGCCGGTCATCGGGCTTGTCGTGCCGGCCGAGGAGCTGGCCACCGTCGAGGCTGACCTCGCGGGTCTCATCTTCGGGAAGGAAAGCTGACATGCCTGAGTTCGACGACAGCGCGACCACCACGGCCGCACCGGAGGAGGTGTGGAAGCTGCTCTACGACCCGATTCGGTTCGCGGACTGGTGGTCGGGTTTCGACCGCGTCACGCCCGGCGATGCGAAGGGCGGCGCCGGCGACGTGACGTTCTGGCCGCAGACGCACCCCGACTTCCCGATGCCGCAGCACATCCTGACCCGGTCCGAGGATCACCAGGTGGTCGTGTCGTGCACGATCTCCGACCTCGTCTTCGACTGGCGCCTGGAACCGCTTCGCCTCGGCACTCGGGTCAGCGTGCATGTCGAGATTCCCGAGGCCGAGGCCGCGCGGCTGGTCACCCAGCAGAAGGTGGTCCGGGCATCACTGCGCCGGCTGTCCGAGCTGGCCGCCGAGAGTTGAGGTCAGGGACGGGCCTCCAGCACCAGGTTGAACGGCGTCTGCGTGGCCTGCCGGAACTGCGAGAATCCACCTTCGCTGACGACCTCGCCGATCTTCGCTTCGCCGGCCTGCGCGCCCAGGCACAGCCCGACGTCCTGGTCGCGCGACGCCGGCACGCAGATGAAGGACGAGGCCGAGAAGAAGATCCGGCCGACGGGGTTGAGGTTCTCCGCCAGAGTGTCGGCGGCGTTGGGCTCGACGATCAGCCAGGTGCCGTCGTCCTTGAGGGCCGATCGCACGTGCCGGGCGGCCCCGACCGGATCGCCCATGTCGTGCAGGCAGTCGAACATCGCCACCAGGTCGTACCCGGTGCCAGGGAAACCCTGCGCCGACCCGATCTCGAAGCTGACCCGGTCATCGAGACCGAGCTCGGCCGCCGTCTCCCGAGCGCGCTGGATCGACTCGGGGTGGTAGTCGAATCCGATGAACCTGGACTGCGGGAAGGCCTGCGCCATGATGATCGTCGACGCGCCGTGCCCGCACCCGATGTCGGCGACCAAGGCGCCGGCCGTCAGCTTGTCGACGACGCCGTCGAGAGCCGGCAGCCAACTCTCGACGAGGTTGGCGACGTAGCCGGGCCGGAAGAACCGCTCGGTGCCGGCGAACAGGTCGGTGTGGTGCTCATGCCAGCCGAGCCCCTCGCCGGACCGGTAGACGCGTTCGAGCTTGTCGACGTCCTTGTAGAGCGACGCCGCCAGTTGAAACGCGCCGGGAAGGTAGGCCGGGCTCTGCGGGTCGGCCAGGCAGAACGACTGCGCGGGGGTCATCGAATACGTACCGCTCGCGTCGTCGTAGGCGACGTAGCCGCCGGCGGCCTGGCCGGCCAGCCATTCCCGGACATACCGCTCGTCGGTCGCCGTCTCCGTCGCCACCTCGGCGGCGGTGGCCGGCTGCACCTTCGTGAGCGCGGCATACAGGCCGAGGCGGTCGCCCAGGATCACGTTGGCGGACGCGAGAGCGGCGCCGAGATCGCCGACGAACCGACCCAGAAAGTCGTTCAATTCGGTTTCGGTCGGCGCAATGGTGGTGGTCATCAATATGCTCCTCGAACGTTGGCCACCCCGGTTGGTGGCTCGGCGAGAAGCCTCCGCACCGCCTGTCTAGCGTCCGTCAATCGTCCGTCAATGTCCCGAAGTCGGGTTTGCGCGCCCGCGGTGAAGGCCAGGGTCAGCGACCTGGAATGGTCCAGCACGGTGCTCTGGACGGCTACGTCAAGGGCCGACAGGAAGGCAATGGATGTCGTACTTCCCGCCACCCTCGGTTGACTGCCCCACCTTCGCCGAGGACAGCGACTGGCATCCGCTCATCGACGGTGAGCCGTACCTGGGCGAACTCGCCGCGCACCTGGATGCGGTCGGCCCCGGCGACAGCGTCCTGATCAGTGGCCTGGCCGTGGACCCGATGCTCGACCTCGCGGACCGCCGTCCGGGCGAACCCGGCTTCCTCTCGCTGGTCGAGAGGTTGGCCCGGTTGGCCGCCGACGGCGTCCACGTCCGCGTGCTGGTGGCCGGCAAGGTTGTCGCGTCGTCCATCCCGCTGCCGGCTCAGGGCGACCTGCGCGAGAACGTCCGGCGGGCGCGGGTGCTCCGCCAGTGGCGACCGGTCGGGTCCGACGAGGCACGGCCTCCTCCGCTCGCCGACTGCGTGCTCGTCGACTACTCCGGAGCACTGCTCGGCTCGAACCACCAGAAGGTCGTCGTCTTCTGCCGGAGCGGCGAGGTGACCGCCTACGTTGGCGGCATCGACCTCACGGACGGTCGCTTCGACGCATCCCCGCACGGCAGCATGCTGCTCAACGGCGCCCGTTGGGGATGGCACGACGCCGTGGTGCGATTGCGCGGTCCGGCCGCGGCGTACGTGCAGTTGCTCGTCACGGTGCGCTGGCGCGAGGCGTCGACGCTGCCGGCGCGGCGTCGGCTGAATCACTCGCTACGGCTGGAACTGATCAATCCGTCACCGGCCGCCGCCGCGCCGGCGCCGCCGCCACCCCAGCCCGCCGTTCCGAACCCGGGCACCGCGGTGCGGGTCGTTCGGGCGATTGCGCGGACCAAGGTGGATTCGCCGCTGCCGTGGCGCCGGGTGCCGTGGGAATCGCTGCCGGCCACTGGCATCCACGAGGTCTTCCAGACGCTCGCCGCGGCGATGGACGCCGCGCAGCGCTACATCTACCTGGAGGACCAGTACCTGCAGGAGTACTTCGGCGGCGCCCGCCGGTTCGAGCTCTACCCGTACCTGTTGGCCGCGGCCCGTCGCGGCGTCAAAGTGATCATGGTGGGGTCCGGTGTTCGCGACCCGGCGGACCCCGGCATCTATCTGCGGCCGATCAACCGCCGGCTCAACCGGGATCTCCGCAACAAGATCATCAATCGCCTCGGCCCGCGGCAGCGGGACAATGTGGCGGTGTTCCGCGTCGAGCATCTGACCGTCCACGCCAAGATGGTGCTCGTCGACGACGCGTTCGCCTGCATCGGATCGGCGAACATGTTCAGCCGGTCGATGGGCGGTGTGGACAACGAACTCAGCACGGCCGTCGAGACGACAACGCCGCTCGTCCGCGACCTGCGGGTGCGGGTGTGGGCCGAGCACCTGCGCGCGCCGATGTCGGCCGACCTGCAGGGCAGTCTCGAGGACCTGGATCTCGCCCTCGGCATCTGGAATCCGCGCTGGCTGGTGCCGGGTACACCGCTCACCACGTGGCGCTCGGCGGGCCATCCGCGGGGGTTTCACCCGAGCGAGTTCGTGCTGCGCAGCCTCGTCGCGAACTAGCTCTTCGGCTTCCCGATCGAACCCCGCGGCTGGGCGACCGGCGTCAGCAACTTCCGCCGCGAGCCCTTGTTCGTCTCGATCGCCCGCACGGTGCGTTCGACGGCGTAGGTGACCAGCAGATCCACCGGCCAGCGGAAGTTGGACAGCGGCGGGGTCAGCAGCCGCGACACCGGGGCATCGTCGTAGCCCAGCACCGACACGTCGTCCGGGATGCACAGGCCGAGCTGGCGGGTTGCCGCGTACACGCCGTAGGCCATCGAGTCGGCCAGGCAGAAGAACGCGGTGGGCGCTTCGGCGACCGACAGGGCTTCGACGGCGACGGCGGCTGCCCCGTCCAGGTCGTGCGGGGACATGTGCAGGGTCACCTGCAGGTGGAGTTCGGCGGCGACGCGCCGGATAGCCACCTCGGCCGGCCGGTCGGGCGTGTTGCGCGAGGACGGGGTGAGCACGGCGCTGCGCGTATGGCCCGCGGCGGCCACCTGGCCCAGCGCGGCGCTGACTCCGGCGTCGTTGTCGAAGACCACTTCGGACGCGGTCGCCGCGCCGGGGATGCCGTCGCCGATCGCTACCAGCACGGTGCGCCGCGCGATGTCGGGCCAGTGCGCCGCACTGGGATCGACCCACAGCACGATCAGCGCGTCCACCCGCTGATCGACGAGCTGGGTGGCGAGCGTCCGCTCGACGTCCGGGCTGTTCGACGCGTCGACGATGACTGCGTGCATGCCCGATTCGAGCAACTGGCGGCCGAGGGCAGCCGCAACACTCTGCTGCCAGATGTCCTGCAGGGATCCGCAGAGGACGCCGACGTAGCCGGTGCGGCCGGACGCGAGCGCGCGGGCGATGGGGTCCACCTGGTACCCGAGGCGCTCGGCAATCTCCTGGACCCGCGTCTGTGTCTCGACCGGCACGTGCAGGCCACGTAATGCGTACGAAACGGCGGCGGTCGACAATCCCGACTCAGTCGCTACATCGCGAAGAGTCACCCGCTTCGCCCGCTCACGCACGGACCGAGCGTAGCCGCGAGGTGACGCCGGGGTATTCGCCGTGGCCTGGTTAAGCGCTACAGTGAAGCGGTTCAACGATGTGGGAGGAGCGCGGCAGGTTGGGGGTGGGAGAGCTGCGACGAATGGACGTCCACCAACACCTGTGGCCGCAGGCGCTCGTCGAGCAGCTGCGCCGCCGGACCGTGCCGCCGATGCTGCGCGGTTGGACGTTGCACACCGCCGGTGAGGCGCCGTACGAGGTGACCGCGGACGACCACGACCCGGCGCAGCGGGCCGGGCTCGACGGCGACGACACCCGGATCCTGCTGTCACTGTCGACGCCGCTCGGGATCGAGTCGCTCGCGCCGGACCAGTCCCAACCGTTGCTCGATGCCTGGCACGCCGGCGTGCTCGAGCTCCCCACTCCGTTCCAGGGGTGGGCGGCCGTGAACGAGGTCGAGCCCGATCTGGACGGCCTCAAGGGACTGCTCACATCGGGCTTCGTCGGGGTGCAGGTGTCGGCCACCGCCCTGGCCACCCCGGCCGCGATCGAGGCCGCCGCCCC
>JAOPVG010000014.1 GCA_025966255.1 Jatrophihabitans sp. | reverse complement strand
AAGCCGCCGGAGCACAACCTGCTCGGAGCAGCGATCGTCGAGACCACGTTCGAGCCGCGCGTCGGCGGCCACATCTACGACCGCGCCGCTGACGGCAGCGAGTGCCGCTGGGCTCGCGTGCTCGCCTCCGAACCACCGCACCGCGTCGTGTTCAGCTGGGACATCAGCCCGCGCTGGCAGCTCGAGTCCGACCCGGACAGCGCCAGCGAGGTCGAGGTGCGGTTCGTCGCCGAGACCCCGCAGCGCACCCGGGTGGAGCTCGAGCACCGCAACATCGACCGGCACGGCCCGGACTGGCCGGCCGTCCGCGACGGTGTCGCCGGCGACGAGGGCTGGCAGCTGTACTTGGACCGCTACGCCGCCCTGTTCACGCCGGGCCGCTGATCGACCCCGCTTCGGCAACGCGCACGCCGCCCCACCCAGCGTCCGGGATGTTTCCTCGGGCGGTTCCGTGGGGAAGATCGCGGGAGCGCGTTGGCGAAGCGGAGGTTGCTGATGAAGCGGTGTGGCGCTCGCGCCCTGACCCTTGTTGTGGCGGCACTCGTTCCGGTGACGTTGACCCAGACGGTGACTGCGGGCGCCCAGCCGGAACGCGCCGGCCAACCTCGTTCGGTTGCGCTGCAGCGCTCACCTGAGCTCGGCGTGGCGTCCCGGCTGGCCGATCGGCGCACCTTCGTCATCGGTACGCGGTTCTATGAGGTCGGAGCGGAGGACGGGAGCTATCCGGCTGCGGGCTTCCATACCCGCGGGGAAATGGGTGGCTTCTGGAGCATGCCGATCAAGCTGCTGGACGGCGTGTGGTTCAACGTGGACGGGTCGTGGCTGAAGGCGGCGCGCTTCACGAGTGGCTGGGGCTACTCGCGAATGGATCTCGGGACGACCAGCGGGGTGTCGATCAGCCGCACCGACGTCGCACCGGACGGGCTGCGCGCCGGCCTGATCGGGCTGACCCTTCGCTCGGTCAAGGCTCGCACCATCACCCTGAAGATGGACGCCCACTCCGAGCTGATGTCGGTGTACCCGTGGGGTGAGTCGTCCCCGAACCAGCTGCAGGCCAACCTGCCCGATGCCGGCTCCTACGCCGACGGGAACCTGGTGTTCCGCGATCGCGGTACGCCGCCGATCCCCAACACCACGAAGCACGACTGGGCGGCGGTCGTGGGTTCGTCCCTGCCAGCGGCCGCGCATACTCTCGGGTCGAACTTCCGCGGGCCGCAGTCCGGCAACGTGGTGTGCGGCGCGTCGGGACCGACCGCGCCGCCGCCGCCGAAGCGCTGCGATGACACCGCCTACGGCAAGGGAACGGGCGGACAACTGTCCTATCGGGTGCAGGTCCCGAAGGGCTCGCGAACGGTCTGGTTCTCCGTCGGCGGTTCCGATCAGGGTTTGCCGGCGGCGACCGCCGCCCAGCGGAGCGCGCTCAGCAACCCGGCCGCACTCCTGAAGGACAAGATCGCGCAGCGAACGGCGATCGCGTCCCACACGTCGGTGCGGTTGCCCGGCGACCCGCAGCTCGCGCAGAGCGTCGCGTGGAGCAAGCAGAACCTTGCCGACGCTCGGCAACAGTCGAATGACCTCGAGCTGCGGGTGACGAATGCGGGCACGCAGTACCCCGCTCCCGTCGGCACCCTGGCCACGGCGAAGTGGATCGGTGCGGGCTGGCCGGACTATCCGTGGATCTTCGGTACCGACGGCGAGTACACGGCCTTCGCCTCGGTCGCGTCCGGCCAGTTCGGCCCGATCGAGGATCACCTGCGCACGCTGATGCAGATCAGCGACACCGTGAACAACCGCAGCGGCAAGGTGATCCACGAGGCCACGCCGGACGGCTCGGTGTACTTCGGGGCGAACAGCGACAACGGCAACACCGACGAGACAGTCAAGTTCCCGTCCGCGGTGGCGCTGGTGTGGCGCTGGACGGGCAGCGCTGCCTTCCGCGACGAGATGTATGGCTTCAGCGTCCGCAACATGAAGTACGTGTTCCAGCACCTCGACGTCGACAAGGACGGCTGGCTCGAAGGCGCCGGCAACGTCGAACGCACGGGCATGGGCGCGGAGAAGCTCGACAACACCGTGTATGCGGTGCGGGGCCTGCTCGATCTGGCTGACATGGCCGCGAGCAAGCACGACACCGCCACGCTGAACTGGGCGAGAACGACCGCGGCGAATCTGCGCGCCCGCTTCGAGCAGGCCTGGTGGAACGGGGCAACGACGAAGTCCTATGCCGACTCGCTGCAGGATCCGGGCAACCAGCAACTGTTCCAGCGGTACTGGATCGGGCTGACGCCGGTTGAGGCCGAGCTGCCGAGCTCCGGCAGTTCCCCGGCCGGCCCGCTCGCCTCGCAGGCGCACGCCGCGCAGACGCTGCAACAGCACGAGCTCGCCTGCTTCACCGGAACCAACGGGCTCTACCACACGGGGACGGGTCCGACGTCCGACGCGAAGGGCAATCCCGGCCCGTCGTGCGACCCGACGGTGTCCAGCGCGCCGAGCGACCGCGAGGTGTTCACGCTGACCACCTCCATCATGGCGGTGGCCGAAGCGGCACTCGGACGCACCGGCACTGCGCAGTTGCAGCGCTACACCGGCGACATCGCTCGAGTGCAGGTGAGCCCGGCCGTGTTCGAGACGCCGGGCGCCATGCCCGAGATCGCGCCGTCACCAGACTTCGTCGCCAACATCGATCAGCCGTTCACGTCCCGATCGAGCGGGCTGCAGGCGTGGGGTACGTACGGCGTGCTGTGGCCCGTCGTGCACTACGAGTTGGGCGTTGCGCCCGACCTGGGTCG
>JAOPVG010000226.1 GCA_025966255.1 Jatrophihabitans sp. | reverse complement strand
TCGTGCCGAGTTCGATGCCGACCGAGGAGATGCTGGCGCGCCGGCCCACGGCGATCATCCTGTCCGGCGGCCCGACGTCGGTCTACGCGCAGGGCGCGCCGCGCACCGATCCCGCGCTGCTCACCGCGGGCGTGCCGGTGTTCGGCATCTGTTACGGCTTCCAAGCCATGGCCGACGCCCTGGGCGGCACGGTCGCGCACACCGGCGGTTCGGAGTTCGGCCGCACCCAGCTCACCGTCACCGACCCGGGTGTTTTGATGCGCACGCTGCCGCCGATGCAGCGGGTGTGGATGAGCCACGCCGACGCAGTCACGGTGGCGCCGGCGGGTTTCACCGTCACCGCCTCGACGGCAGGCACGCCGATCGCGGCGTTCGAGAACGTCGAGCGCGGGCTGGCCGGCGTGCAGTTCCATCCCGAGGTGATGCACACCGAGCACGGGCAGACGATCCTGCGGCACTTCCTCTACGACATCGCCGGCGCGCGGCCGTCCTGGACCGAGGCCAACATCATCGACGACCAGGTCGAGGCGATTCGCGCTCAGGTCGGCGGCAAGCAGGTGATCTGCGCGCTCTCCGGCGGGGTCGATTCCGCGGTCGCGGCGGCGCTCGTGCAGCGCGCGATCGGCGACCAGCTCACCTGCGGGTTCGTCGACCACGGCCTGCTGCGGGCCGGCGAGGCCGAGCAGGTGGAGCGCGACTTCGTGGCCGCGACCGGCGTGCGGCTGAAGGTCGTCGATGCCACCGCGCAGTTCCTCGGCGCCCTTGACGGCGTGAGCGATCCCGAGCACAAGCGCAAGATCATCGGCCGCGAGTTCATCCGGGTGTTCGAGCAGGCCGCGCGCGAGGTGGTCGCCGAAGCCGGCGCGCACGGCCAGGACGTCGAGTTCCTCGTGCAGGGCACGCTTTACCCGGACGTCGTCGAGTCCGGCGGCGGCACCGGTACCGCCAACATCAAGAGCCATCACAATGTGGGCGGGCTGCCCGACGACCTGCAGTTCGCACTCGTCGAGCCGTTGCGCACGCTGTTCAAGGACGAGGTGCGGCGCGTCGGCGAGCAGCTGGGCCTGCCCGCCGCGATGGTGTGGCGCCAGCCGTTCCCGGGGCCGGGCTTGGGCATCCGCATCGTCGGAGCCGTGACGGCCGAGCGGTTGGAGATCCTGCGCCGCGCCGATGCCATCGCGCGGGCCGAATTGTCCGCCGCCGGTCTCGACCGCGACATCTGGCAGTGCCCCGTGGTGCTCCTGGCCGACGTCCGCTCGGTCGGCGTCCAGGGCGATGGGCGCACCTACGGCCACCCGGTGGTGCTGCGTCCGGTGTCGTCCGAAGACGCGATGACGGCCGACTGGACGCGCGTCCCGTACGAGGTGCTGGAGCAGATCTCGACCCGCATCACCAACGAAGTGCGCGAGGTGAACCGCGTCGTTCTGGACATCACTTCGAAGCCGCCCGGCACTATCGAGTGGGAGTAGACCTACTCGGAGGTAGTTCTCGCTCGCCGGCGAGCGTCGGAACTCGCTTTGGACCAGGCAAACAGCACGGCATACTCCGAGCCATGGCTTTCGAGGTGGCGCAGGTCAACGTGGGGCGACTCGCGGCCGGCCTGGACGATCCGCAGCTCGCGCCCTTCGTCGAGGCGCTCGACCCGGTCAATGCGCTCGCCGATACGGCGCCCGGCTTCATCTGGCGGCTGCAGACCGACGACGGCAACGCCACCGGCATCCAGGCCTTCGAATGGGACGCTGCGGACAGCGTGGGCGTGATCGTGAACATGTCGGTGTGGACGGACGTCGAGACCCTGACTGCGTTCGTCTTCGGCCCCATGCACCGCGAGATCATGAAGCGGCGCCGGGAGTTCTTCGTCCCGATGCGCGAGGCCTACACCGCCTGCTGGTGGGTGCCGAGCGGGCAACGACCCACGACGGACGACGCTGAGGACCGGATCCGGCACCTGCGCCAACACGGCGCCACGCCGTACTCGTTCACGCTGCGCCAGCCCTTCCCGGCGCCGGAGGGCCTCCGACAACTGGCGTGAACCATTGACGCGGCTGTGTTTGCACTCAGCGGTGGTCGACGTTGATCACGCCGTCAGCCAGATGCACGTTGACGGTGACGGGCGGCCCGGTGGCTCCGGCCGGCGGATCGACGACGCGGCTCAGGCCCACGCCGCCGTGCCCTTGACCATCGTTGCCGCGACTGCCGTCGACGTTCAGTTGGCCGAGGTGGATGTTCGCATGGACGGTGAGGTTGAGTGTCTTCGGCGCAGTGATCTGCACCTTGCCCGCGGCCATGGTCACGTCGATCGTCCGCGGGGCCGACTGCGGGGACAGCGACGTCAGGTCGAGCACGCCCTGGCCGAAGGCGAGCCGGTACTGCGCGGCCGGCGCGCTGGTCGGCTGCCACTGCCGATCGCCGCTGCCGTCGTGCAGGCTGGCATGAGAGCCGGCGAAAGCGATGAGCCCGATTGCGGCGGGGGCGAGCAGGCTGGCCAGGCTCCACGGCGTGCGGCGCAGCACAATCCCGATCGTCAGCCCGACGACGACAATGCCGAGCGTCGACCAGAAGTACACCGGCAGCGCGATCCCGGTGACCGCGTCGATCGTGCCGAGGACGATGAGCGTGCTGATCAAGGTGACGAGCATGGCGACCCGCAGCGGCAACGCGCGGCGCCGCCGTTCCCGTCGGGCCGCGCGGGATTCCTTGACCCAGCCGCGAAGGTCGTTCAACCACGCGGGATCCTGGGGCCGCTCGGCCGAACCAGCGGTGTCGCCCGACGCGCCGGCCGACGGGTCCTTGGTGAGGTCCACCGTGGTCGCCGTCGCGGTCGTCGTTGGGCTCGCCCCACCGGCCTGCCAGTCGCGTCGACCGAAGACCACGATCAGCAGCACGATCACCACGAGCACGAGTAGGAACGGTCCGGGGGCCCACCAGCTGAACGCGACGGCCCACAGCAGAAGTGCACCGGCGACGAGCACGAGGCCCACCGGGACGCGGCGCCGGCGCAGGGCGGCGATCCACCGATCGATCGGAGCACTTTGGGTGCCCTCGTCCGGAATGGCGGCCCAGGCGAGCAGGTAGGCGATGACGCCGGCCCCGCCGAAGAACGCCGAGGTGGCGAACAGCACCCGGAACAGGACGGGATCCACGCCGAAGTATTCGCCGAGGCCGCTCGCGACACCGGCTCCCACCCGGCCGGTGCGGCTGCGGCGCAGGACCCGCCCGGTCGGGACGGAGGACGGGGAAGGCGGCGGCGGGTACATGCCGGGGGCGTCAGTCGTGGTCATAGCAACGAGCCTGCCGTTTCGGGGCCCGTGGGCGCATCGGGTACCGCCCTGACTCCGACCCTGATTCCGCGCCTCGGGGGAGTGCCTGATGCGCTGCGCACCTCATCACAGCAATCATGATGTCGTGACCACCTCCGCCTCGACGACGCGCCGCCTCTATCGACGCCCCGATCGGGGGCTGCTCGGCGGGGTCGCGCGGGGTATCGCCGAGCATGTCGGGCTGTCACCGCGGTTCGTCCGGCTCGCGTTCCTGGCGCTGTCGGTCGCCGGCGGGCTGGGCATCGCGCTCTACGCCGCGTACTGGATCGTTCTACCCACGGCGCCCGACGCAGGACCCGGTCGGTTGCCGAAGTGGCTGGAGTACGCGGTGGCCGGCCTCGCGGCCGTCGCTGCCGTGGCCATCACGGTGTCATCGGTGCCCTCGAGTGGCCTGTTCGGCCCCGCCCTCCTGGCCTGTATCGGCGGCGCCCTGATCTGGCGGCAGGCGTCGGACCTGGAGCGCGATCGCCTGCTCACGCTGTCCCGCACGTCGCTGTCCGCGGACGGCTCGCACCGTCTCGGTCGGGCCCGCTTCGCCGCCGGCGTCGTGCTGGTCGTGGCGGGCGCGGTCTTCGTGCTGGCTCGGGCCGACGTCACGGCGGTGCGCGACGGACTGATCGCGATGGTGGTGACGGTCGTCGGGCTGGCCCTGGTCACCGGCCCGTGGTGGATGCGCACGGTGACCCAGTTGTCGGACGAGCGCGCGGAACGGATCCGCACCCAGGAGCGCGCCGACATCGCGGCGCATCTGCACGACTCGGTGCTGCAGACGCTCGCCCTGATCCAACGCAACGCCGAGTCGCCACGGGAGGTCGCCCGTCTAGCCCGCGGCCAGGAGCGCGAGTTGCGTACATTGCTCTACGACTCGCGGGCCATGTCCGGGCAGTTCGGTGAGCAGGTCCTGACGGCCGCCGCGGAGGTGGAGGATGCCTACGCGATGTCGGTGGAGGTTGTGGTGGTCGGCGACGCGCCGCTCGACGATGGACTCCGGGCGGTTGCCGGCGCCGCGCGCGAGGCGCTGGTCAATGCGGCCAAGCACTCGGGCGTCACGAGCGTCTCGCTCTATGCCGAGGTGGAACCGGAAGAGGTGAGCGTGTTCGTCAAGGACCGAGGAGCAGGTTTCGACATGGCCGAGATCGCCGACGACAGGCAAGGAGTGCGCGGCTCGATCATCGGCCGCATCGAGCGGCACGGCGGGCAGGTGCGGGTGACCACGGCGAAGGGCACCGGCACCGAGGTCGAGATCCGCATGCCGCGCACCGCGAAGGCCGGGTCATGAGTGCCACGGTGGTGCTGGTGGACGACCACGCGATGTTCCGCTCCGGCGTCCGCGCCGAACTGGGTCAGCGGGTCGACGTGATCGGTGAGGCCGGCAGCGTCGCCGAAGCGATCGCGGTGGTCACGGAGAAGCGTCCTGACGTGGTGCTGCTCGACGTTCACATGCCCGAAGGCGGGGGACTCGCCGTGCTCGAGGCGCTCGGTCCGGCGCTGCCGGACACCCGCTTCCTCGCGTTGTCGGTGTCCGACGCGGCCGAGGACGTCATTGCCATCATCCGGGCCGGCGCCCGCGGCTACGTCACCAAGACCATCTCGGCCGACGAACTGGCCGACGCGGTGGCCCGGGTGGCCGACGGCGATGTGGTCTTCAGCCCGCGGCTCGCCGGATTCGTGCTCGATGCCTTCCAGGACTCGCCGGTGGCGCCCGCCGTCGACCCGGAGATCGATCAGCTCACGCCGCGCGAGCGGGAGGTGCTGCGGTTGCTGGCTCGTGGCTACGCCTACAAGGAGATCGCGTCGCAGCTGTTCATCTCGATCAAGACGGTGGAGACCCACGCGTCGAACGTGCTGCGCAAGCTACAGCTGTCGAACCGGCACCAGCTCACGAGATGGGCCGTCGACCGGAGGATGTTGTAAGGACTACCGCGGTCCGCGGCAGACCTGGAGGACGGCGTCGGCGAGCGCGGGTCCGTTCGGTCCGAGGGCGCCGCGGTAGGTATCGAGGATGACGCGCTCGCGGCCGAGCTGTACGCGGGTGCCGCCCGCGTTCATGCGAGCGGTCTGCACGCGGTGCGAGAGCTTCGCCCGCTCGGCGACGAGTCGGACGATCGCCTGGTCCAGACTGTCGATCTGTCCGCGCAGTACGGGGATGGCGTCCTCGGCGTCGGTGACGGAGTCGGTGCCTTCGGGCGAGCTTGCGGGTGCGGTGGGTGCGGCGGCGGTGGACATCGGGTTCTCCTTCAGGAAACGGCGTCCGGCGATCCGAGGTCCCGCGACGGCAAAACGCCCCGGGGCTCGGCCCGGGGCGTCAGTAGGTTGGTTGGCGTCAGCCAGCAACTATGAGCACCGGGATGCGGTACCCATAGAAAAATCGCGAAACGTTGCTGGTCACCAGTCGATGGTGACACGGGTGTCCCCCGATCAGCAAGTCAAGTACGCCGCGGCAAGCGCATCCCATGCTGCGGGACACGCTTGCCGTGGTGGTTACGGGACCGCGCCGAGCTCGCGCTCCTCTTCGGCCGCCTCGGCCTTGGTGGCCTCGATGTTCTCCTCGACCTGCTCCTCGGGCAGCCGAACCATGAGGGCCAGGACGTACACGAGCAGGGTGAGGGCGAGGATGACCAGGAAGTCCGGGCCGTAAGTCAGTGTCGCGGTGTTACCGGCGCCCACGGACTTTTGCGGGTAGTCGCCCAGATAACTGATCAGGCACAGCCCGCCCAGCCACGGCAGCAACCACGTAGCGCCCGCCTTCCATTGGAGGTGCGGCATGTCGCTGCCGATCAGTTGCAGCACGCCCAGCGGCACGAAGCCGAGCGCGACCGTGACGAACAGCTTCCAGTTCACGTCCCAACCGGCCCAGTAAACGATCAGGTTGGACGAGAAGAAACCGAGGAAGGGGATCGTGTCGCCGAGGGGCAGCTTGAACGGTCGCTCCTGATCCGGGATCTGACGGCGCATCGCGGCCAGCACGACCGGCCCCGATCCGAATGACAGCACCGTCGCCGAGGTGATGAACCCGACGAGCTGCTGCCAGCTCGGGAAGGGCAGGAAGACGATCAACCCTACGAAGAACGTCACGATCAG
>JAOPVG010000105.1 GCA_025966255.1 Jatrophihabitans sp. | reverse complement strand
CACGGGCGAGCTCAAGTGGACCGGCAGCCGCGTCGATCTCGTCTTCGGTTCGAACTCCGAGCTGCGGGCACTCGCGGAGGTCTATGCGAGCGACGATTCGCAGGAGAAGTTCGTGCACGACTTCGTGTCCGCGTGGGACAAGGTCATGAACCTTGATCGGTTCGACCTCAGCTGATCGCGAGGTCCAGGTCGGCCGCCCGTCGGCCGACCTGGGGACGATCTGGTGGGTGGGGTTGACTGCATCGCGAGCGTGCTGACCGATCAATCGGTCGCCGAGGCACACCCGTACCCGTCACCTCAATCGACGAGGTCCTCGAGAGGGGAGCCTGGTGACCACAGCAGGCCTGGAAGGACGGGTCGCGCTCGTAACTGGCGCCGCCCGCGGGATGGGGCGGGCGATCGCGACCCGCCTCGCTCACGACGGTGCGAGCGTTGTTGTCAACGACAGCACGGAAGAAGTCCTCGCCGAGGTCAGCGAAGAGCTCCGCGGCGCCGGCGCGACCGTCATGGCCATCGGTGCCGACGTCACGTCGAGTCAGGCGGTTCGGGCGATGTTCGACGCGATCGAATCGGAGTTGGGGCCCGTCGGCGTCCTCGTCAACAACGCGGGCGTACTGCGCCCCACCCGCTTTCTCGAGATCAGTGAGGCCGAGTGGCGACTGGTGCTGGATGTGAACCTGACCGGGAGTTTCCTGTGCTCACAGTCCGCGCTCCGCCAGATGGTGCGTGGTGGCTGGGGACGCATAGTGAACATGTCCTCGACGGCCGGCAAGAACATCAGCACGATGGGCGGTGCTCATTACACCGCGGCAAAGGCCGGCGTCCTCGGCCTGACCCGCGCGGCGGCGAAGGAGTTCGCGGGGCAGTCGATCACCGTCAACGCCGTATGTCCGGGACTGATCGACACCGACATGGTGCGGCAGACGATTTCCGCGGAGGACGCGGACGCCTACGCCCGCAGCTTCCCCATCCCCCGCCTGGGACGTCCCGAGGAGGTGGCGGACCTCATCGCGTTCCTTGCCTCAGACCGCGCCGGATACATCACCGGCGCAAGCTACGACATCAACGGTGGGGACCTGATGATCTGAACATGACCGGCGCGATCACTTCGCATCTGTCTCCGGTCATTTCAGGAACTGTCGGCCTGACTGCACTGGGCCTAGTCGACCAGGTCCAGGGCGGCGCCGACGATACTGTCGGCATCGATGCCGTGATAGCGATACACGCTGGCGAGGTCGCCGCTCTGTCCGAAGCCGGTGACGCCGAGATGGGTGGCGGGCACGCTGTTGACGCCGGCCAGAAAGGCCAGCGTGTGCGGGTGACCGTCCAGGATCGTCACCAGGGGCCGGGCCCGTGCCGCCGGCAGCAGGCTGTCCAGAATCCAACTGCTGGCGGTGCCCAGGCCGCGGCGTGACTGCACGGCCCGAAAGAGCAGCCCCGGACTGCTCACGCAGACAACGTCCACGTCGATGCCCAGACTGGCCAGGCGACGTGCACCCTCGATCGCTTCGGGGACGACCGCTCCGACTGCCGCGATGGTCAGGGCGGGCTGCTCGGCGCGCAGCAGCGGGTAGCCGCCGGCGACAACCTGCCGGCGGCGCAGTTCGCGCGCAGCCGGGTCGGACGGGACGCCGGCGAGCGCTTGATCGATCGGACGGGTCGAAAGCCGCAGGTAGGCCGAGCTGCCGTCGGGACGGCCGAGCCGAGCGAGCGCGGCCAGCAGACACCACTCCGTATCGATCACGAATGCCGGTTCGTAGCTGATGCAGCCTGGCTGTTCGAGGCCGAGCGACGGAGTGGTGATGGATTGGTGCGCACCGCCCTCGGCAGCGAGGGTGACCCCGGACGGGGTGCCGACAAGGATCGACTGACCACCCGCGTAGATGCTGAACGACCACGGCTCGAGGGCACGTTGTACGAATGGGTCGTACATGACGCCGATCGGCAGCAACGGCTGTCCCCAGCGATCCCACGTCGTGCCTAATTCGCCCAGCAGGCCAACCAGGTTTGTCTCGGCGATCCCGAGTTCGATGTGCTGCCCGCTCGGCTGCTCACGCCAGTGCACAATCGTCTCTGCATCATCGGCGAACCAGTCCGGATGCTCCGCGTCGGACCAGACTCCGACCTTGTTCAGCCAGCCGCCGAGGTTGGTGCTCGAGCTGACGTCCGGACTCACCGTCACCAGCCGGGCGGCCGCGTCCGGAGCCGCGCGCGTCAGGTCGATCAGTGCCCGGCCGAGCGCCGCCTGCGTGTTTCCGGTGCCGCCGGGCGTACGGCCCAGGTCGGTGGGGATGGTCGGTTTCGATGCGGCCGGCGTCTCGGGGCGGACGAGGCGGCGCCCGACGTCGGCGCACAACTGCGCGGCGGCGCTCGACGGCTCGAACCGCGTCCAGGGCCGGGTTGGGTCGATTCCGGCCCGCGCCGCGAGCTCGTCGATTTGCTCGCCGGTGAGCAGGCTCGAGTGGTTCTGCGGATGCCCTTCCGTCGGCAGGCCGTACCCCTTCACGGTGTAGGCAAGAATCACCGTGGGCCGGGTGTCGTCGATCTTTGCGAATGCCCCACGAAGAGCGAGCAGATCATGCCCCCCGAGATCGCGGACCGCCCGGAGCAGGTCGTCGTCGCCGACATCGCGCAACAACTCGGAGATCTCCCCGGCTCGCGGTCCGCCGCCCGGTATGAGTCCGCGGAGGCGGTCCGCATCATGGCGCAGGAGTCGTTGGTATTCGCCGTTCGACATCGAGTCGATGCGCGCGCGCAGCGCCTCTCCACCCGGACGCGCGAACAGTTCTTCGAGCAGTTGGCCGTACTTGACAGTGATCACCTGCCAACCGGCTGCCGCGAACATGCCAGCGACGCGGTTCGAGCCGAGCGTCGGCGTCACGCGGTCCAGCGACTGGCGGTTGAAGTCGATGATCCACACGACCTCGCCCAGACCGGCGACCATCGGATCGAGGATCGACTCCCAGACGGCGCCCTCGTCGAGTTCGGCGTCACCGACGAGTGAGTACTGACGGCCCGTCCCTACCGGGCCGAAGTGCGAGTTCACATACCGCCGCGCAAGCGCGCCCCAGATGGGTGCGGTCGCACCGATGCCGACAGAGCCGGTGGAGTAGTCCGCCGGCACGGGATCCTTGCGTCGGCTCGGGTAGCTCTGCAGGCCGCCGAACTCGCGCAACTTGCTCAGATAGGACTCGTCGAGTTGCCCGAGCAGGTATTCGATGGCATGCAGTACGGGTGAGGCGTGCGGTTTGACCGAGACCCGGTCTGCTGAGTTGAGCTGCTCGAACCAGAGGGAAGTCATGATCGACACCATCGACGCGCTCGAGGCCTGGTGCCCGCCGACCTTGAGGCCGTCGGGGTGCGGGCGCAACCGGTTGGCGTGATCGACGATCGAGGTCGCCAGCCACAGCACGCGCTGCTCGACCTGGCGAAGGGTCTCGAGCGGGGGTGGCGAATCGCCGCCGGGCCGCCGATCGCTCGCCAAGGCGACGGACATCACCGGCGGCGGGCGTTACTTGATCCGAAGCGCTCCAGGACGATCGACTCCACGACGCCGACAACGAAGTAGAGCAGTGAGCTCACCACGGTCAGGACAGCGACCGAAGCCCAGAGATCCGCGTACTGGAACGTGGTGCCGTCGTTCAACATTCGCGATCCCAGGCCGCGACCGGTCGCGAGCCACTCCGCCAGCAGCGCGCCGATGAGAGCACCCGGCACCGCGATCTTGGCGGATGCGAACAGTGACGGCATTGCGCTGGGGAGCCCGACCTTGCGTAGCCGCGCCAGCGGGCCTCCCCCGTACGCCCGAACAAGATCGACCGTCTGCGCCGAGGCCGACCGCAGCCCGAAGGCCATGTTGATCAACGTCGGGAAGAACACAACCAGCCCGCTGATCACCGCGACGGCCGCGCTGCCGCGGCCGAACACGAGCACGATCACCGGCGTCATAGCCACGAACGGCACCGACCGAATCATCAATGCGACAGGAAGGAAGGTCTGCTCGAGCACGCGGGACAGGGTGAACGCGGT
>JAOPVG010000603.1 GCA_025966255.1 Jatrophihabitans sp. | reverse complement strand
GGCGGCCGCGCCGCCGTACGGTGCGGGTGCATTGGGCGCCGCCGGGCCGAAACCCTGCGGCGCTCCGTACGCACCGGGCGCCGCGCCCCAGCTCTGCTCCGCCGGGCGCCCGAAGCCACGGTTCTCGCCGGTCGGGTATGACGGATCTGGGTTGGGGGTCCACTGCCGATGCGGGTTGCCTGGCTCCATCCGGACAACTTAGGCCATGTGGGAGGGCGGTATAAGCGCTGCGCGCGCCCTGCGGCGACTCCCTAGACTCGGACACATGCGCGACGAGACCCAGAATTTGGCCGAGGAGCAGGGCGTCGACGACGCCGCGAAGGCCGACACCACCTCGCACGACATCCCTATGCCGGAGCACCTGCGTGCGGCGATCTCCGCCGATTGGGACCCCGCTCCGCCGATGCCGCATCCGGCTCGTCCCGAAATCGCGCCCCACACGGCGCGTCGGCGGGCCCAGCTGTCGGCCGCGCTGCCGGGGCGTCTCATCGCCGTGCCGGCCGGGGCGCTGAAAGTGCGCGCCAACGACACCGACTACAGCTTCCGCGCGGCGAGTTCGTTCACCTGGCTCACGGGTGAGACCGTCGCCGACGCGGTGCTCGTCATGACGCCGACGTCGGGCGGGCACGACAGCACGCTCTACGTGCGCGAGTACGCCCAGCCGGGCGAGGTCGCCTACTTCACCAGCCGGGCCCACGGTGCGGTGTGGGTCGGCAACGTGCCGAATGCAGCCGACACCGCTGAGGTGCTGGGCATCGCAACCCGTCCCCTCGCGGCTCTTGCCGACGACCTCGCGGGCTATCGCGACGACACCGTCGCCGGGCTGCGCGGGGCCGATCCGTCGGTCGACGCATTGCTGCCTCGGGGCGAACACGACCACCTCGCGCAGATTCTCGACGAGCTCCGGCTCGTGAAGGACGAGTGGGAACTCGGCCGACTGCGCTACGCCTGCGAGGTGACAGCGCGGGGCTTCGCCGACGTGGCCCGGGAACTGCCGCACGTCGTCGGCCGCAGCGACCTGCGCGGGGAGCGGTGGCTCGAAGGGACGTTCTGGCGCCGCGCGCGTCTGGAGGGCAACGACGTCGGTTACGGCTCGATCGTCGGCTCCGGGCAGCACGCCACGACGTTGCACTGGTGGCGCAACCACGGCGTCATCGAGCCGGGCTCGCTGCTGCTGGCGGACATGGGGGTTGAGACCGACGAGCTCTACACCGCCGACGTCACCCGCACCATGCCGGTCAGCGGCGAGTGGTCGCCGGCGCAGCTGAAGGTCTACCGCGCCGTGCAGGAGGCCCAGGCCGCCGGGATCTCCGAGGTCAAGGCCGGCGCCGACTTCCTCGCCGCGCATCGGGCGGCGATGTTCGTGCTCGCCGACCACCTCCACTCGTGGGGCATCCTGCCGGTGACCGCCGAGGTGTCGTGCGCCGACGATCCGGAGCAGCCCGGCGCTGGTCTGCACCGGCGGTACACGCTGCACGGCACGTCGCACATGCTCGGCATCGACGTCCACGACTGTGCGCTCGCCCGCGAGGAGAACTACCGCGAAGGCCCGCTGGCCGCCGGCTATGTGCTGACCGTCGAGCCTGGTCTCTATTTCCAGGCCAACGACCGCTCGGTGCCGGCCGAGCTGCGCGGTATCGGCGTGCGCATCGAGGACGACGTCGTCGTCACCGACGGCGAGCCGATCAATCTGTCCGCGATGCTGCCGCGCGATCCCGACGAGGTCGCCGCTTGGCTGCGTGACGCGCAGGCGAGTCCCGCCGCGCCATGACCGGTGCCGCGCCGCCGCGAGTCGTGCCCGGCGCTCCGCGATCCTGGGCGTGTCGCGACCCACGGCCCAGGCGCCAGGGCGAGACCCCGAGAGAGACGCCGCGGTGACTGGCGATGTCGTGCTGCGTCCAGGGCGTGGCATCCCGAACGGGCTCGTCATTCCCGACGCCGAGCTCGTCGAACGCTTCAGTCGATCGTCCGGCCCGGGCGGCCAGTCGGTGAACACGACCGACAGCCGGGTCGAACTGCGCTGGGACGTCGGCGCGTCCACCGCCGTCACCGAGCCCCAGCGCGAGCGCCTGCTCGAGCGCCTTGCCCCGCGCCTCGTCGACGGCGTGCTGTCCATCGCCGCGTCCGAACACCGGTCGCAGTTGCAGAACCGGACCGCTGCCCGGGCCCGGCTCGTCCACTACGTGAGCGAGGGGCTCGAACCACCGGCTCCGTCGCGGCGGGCCAGCCGGCCGTCCCGCGCGGCCAAGGCGCGGCGCGTCGACGCCAAGCGACGGCGAGGCGATGTCAAGGCCAACCGGCGGCGTCCGCCGATGGACTGACCCGCGAGTCAATTCGCGCGATGGACACTCCCATGCAAAGGTGAGGCCCACCGGGCCAGGGAGGGAAATCGCGGATGAGCGACGAAGATCAGGCGCCGAAGTCAGCGGGCGTCAGCCGGCGCAGGTTGCTGGGCATGGGTGCCGCTGCAGCGGGCGCCGCCGCCGCCGGGTCGCTGCTCAACTCGCCGTCGGCAACAGCCGCGCCGGCCACCTCGGCACCGGCTGCAGCCACGTTCCCAGCCGCGCCGGCGGGCAGCACCCTCGCCACGACGCTGCAGCACGCCACGCCCGGCAGCGGGGGTTACCGGCACATCGTGCCCGGGCCCGGCGAGCCGACCCTGATCCGCGGTGACCTGCTTGCCGGCGCCACCCCGGGCAGCGGCACCCGCACTCCCCTCGTTGCCTTCGGCCAGCTCACCGACATGCACATCGTCGACGCGCAGTCACCGGCCCGCGTCGAGTTCCTCGACCGCCTGAATGACCCGGGCAGCCCGCTCGCGAGCAGCGTGCCGTTCTCGTCCGCGTACCGACCGTGGGAGATGCTCACCTCGCACGTCGCCGAGTCCATGGTGCAAGCCATCAACTCACTGCCCGGCGGACCCGTCACCGGCAACCCGATCGACTTCACGATCAGCACCGGGGACAACGCCGACAACACCCAGTTCAACGAGCTGCGCTGGCACATCGACCTGCTCGACGGCGGCAAGACGATCCGTCCCGACTCGGGCAGCACTGCCAAGTGGGAGGGCGTCGGCGGCAAGACCGACCAGGACACCGCCTACTGGCATCCCGACGGCACGCCGCCCGGTGGCTCGACCGACAACTATCGCGCCACCTACGGCTATCCGACCGTGCCCGGATTGCTTGATTCGTGCCGCAGGCCGTTCAATTCCACCGGCCTGTCCATGCCGTGGTACAGCGTCTTCGGCAACCATGACGGCCTGGTGCAGGGCACCGTGCCGTCCCTTGGTGTCATCGGCGCGATCGCGACCGGTGCGCTCAAGGTGACCGGGTTGCCGACCGGAATCGACATCGCGGACCTGCTCGCGCGCCTCGGCGCCGGTGACGCGACGGCCCTGCAACTGCTGCTCACCCTCGGCCCGGCGAAGCTGGTCACGGCCGACCACAACCGGCGGCTGCTCGGCCTGAAGCAGACGGTGGCCGAGCACTTCAACACCAGCGGCACGCCGGTCGGGCACGGGTACACCCAGCAGAACCTGACCGACGGCACGGCCTACTACAGCTTCGACAAGGGTCCGCTGCACTGCATCGCGCTCGACACCGTCAACCGCAACGGCTATTCCGACGGGTCGATCACCACGAAGCAGCTGGCCTGGCTGACCAACCAGCTGATGGCCAACAGCTCCCGGTACCTGGACACCAGTGGCAACTGGGTGACGGGCAGCGGCCAGGACAAGCTGATCATGATCTTCAGCCATCACACCGTCGCGACGATGGGAAACGTGATCGGCCTCGATCGGGTCGACGGCACGACGGTCGCCAATCTGTTGCTGCGGTTCCCGAACGTGGTCGCGTGGGTCAACGGCCACACCCACCACAACGACGTCTCGCCGCACGCCCGGCCGGCCGGTGCCGCCCTCGGCGGCGGCTTCTGGGAGATCAACACGGCGGCCCACGTCGACTGGCCGCAGCAGTCGCGCATCGTCGAGGTCGTGAACAACGGCGACGGCACACTGTCGATCTTCGGGACGATCATCGAACACGCAGCACCGACCGGCTGGCCCGCGAACCCGACGACTCCGCTCGAGCTGGCCGCGCTGTCTCGCGAGCTCGCGGTCAACGACCCACAACGCGACGCCGAGACGGCTACGCGCGACGGTCGGCGCGGCACCGCGCTAGATCGCAACGTGGAGTTGTTGATCAAGGCGCCGTTCGCTGTCTGATCCGCCGACGGCGGATCTTCGCTCGAGCGCTCATCGCGGCTGGGTCACCCGGTAACCGAGGTCCAGTTATTTCTTCTGAGTGACAGTTACGTCTTTGGCGGCGCGGACTTCGGCGATCCGTTCGGCTTCGGCATCGACTTGCTTCCACACCGATGCAGGTAGCGGCCCGAACGCCTCGACGGTGATCGTCAGCTTCCGACCGGACGACTTCGTCCGCCAGGTGCCCGCGATCTCGCCCTCGACGAACAGCGCGCCGGGACGGCCGAGCACCGGCCACAAAGTCTTCTGCACGGCCTTGTCCGGCACGATCAGGTCGCGGTCGCGCGCCTGCAGGTACGGATCGAACGGTCCGAGCAGCCGCACCAGATCCGGCTCCGGCGCGTCCCGCAGCGCATCAAGTCGATCAGCCGGCAGCCACGCCCGGCGCCCGTCGACGGTCACCTCGGTCAGGTCGTGCGGCCAGACCTCGGAGACGTCCGCGCGGCGAGCGCCGATGTAGCCGGCGAACTCACTCACGGTCGCCGGTCCGAGGAGCGTGACGTACTCGCGAGCCAGCCGGGCCAAGGCCTTCGGATCGGGCCGGCTCGGTAGCTTCGCGCCCTTCCGGCGCAGCAGCACCGGCGGGGCGGTGTCGGGCTCGATTTCGAGCCCGGCGCCGAGCATGGCGGCGCGCATCGCCGAGTCGGAGATGTGCTTCGCGTTGCACGCCCGGCAGTCGCGCAGCATCACCTTGGGCAACCGCTTCGACACCGCGGTGCTGACCGCGCCCTTGGCCGTGGCCGTCGTGACCACCGCCCGCATCTCCTTCACCGCGGTCTCGAACTGGTCGAGCGCCGCGATGCCGGCGCGCTTCACGCTCGGCGCCGTCTCGTTGAGCCGACCCGCCGCGTCCGCCTCGGAGAGCGGCCACAGTGCGGCGCCGAGCGCGTTGAGATCGGCTCGACGATGGACGTGCGGAGCGCCGCGCAGCGTCCACGCCAACGCCAGCCGATGGCTCGGGCCGACCGCGACCGCGTCCGGCCCGAGGTCCACGTCGGCCGGCAAGCGAGCCGCAAAAGCCAGCGCGGCGGGATGCCCGATCGCCTCCTGCACGCCGATGTCGAGGATCGCGAGGTCGCTGATCGCGCCGGCGTCGCGGTGCAGGCCCTGCACCGCGACGCGGTACGCGATCACCTGGTTGCGGCTGATCCTCATCAGGCCGGGGCCCGGCTCTGCTGCTGCGTAACCGACCACAGTCTCCCCACCGTCATTGCGCCTCCTCGTCGTGTCCCGACTTTTCATCGTGCGCCACCGCGGCGCGTCAGGCGAGGTCGTAGTCCAAGGTCAGCGTGTAGGTCTGGGCGTCGGCGGCATAGCTGCCGCTCCCTCGCAGCCCGGCGAGCTCTCCCGTACCCGACCCCTCGACCACCTCGACCTCGGTGCGCGCGACACCGCCGCGGTGGTCGCCCCGGGCGGCGAGCACGAACGTGCCTTTCCGCCCGGCCAGCGTGCCGGCGACGTGCTCGTAGCCCACGTACGGTCCGACCAGCGTCTCGGGCTTCTCCGGATCGCCGTCGACGTAGGAGATCAACAGCCCGCAGGTCGAATCGCCGTCGATGTCCCCGGAGTAGGACGTCGTGAACACGGCCTTGGCCACCGCGTGCGAGGCGTCGGTTTCGGCGATGCGGTCCTCCTCCCAGGTCTTGGCGGTGACCGTGGCGACAGCCTGCGATGCCATTGATCTGCTCCTTCGGTAGTGGGTGTTGCGTTCACCCTGTCAGCCATACCTGACACCGAGCGTCATGTTTTAGCCTGAGAATGAGAACATGCGCGCGAGCCGACTGCTGTCCATCTTGTTGACCCTCACCGTGCGCGGTCGGGTCAGTGCCGGCCAGCTCGCGGACGAGCTCGAGGTGTCACTCCGCACGATCTACCGCGACGTCGAGGCGCTCAGCGCAGCCGGCGTCCCCGTGTACGCCACCCGCGGCCGTACCGGCGGCATCCAGCTGCTCGACGGCTACCGAACCCGACTCACCGGCATGACCGGCGACGAGGCCGACGCGCTGTTCCTGTCCGGCATCCCCGGCGCCGCAGCCGATCTGGGGCTGGGCAGCGTCCTCGCCGCCACCCAGCTCAAGCTGCTCGCCGCCCTACCGCCCGAGCTGCGCGACCGCGCCGCGCGCATCCGCGACCGCTTCTACCTGGACGCCCCGGGCTGGCTGCGCGAGACCGATGCCCCGCCGTTCCTCGCCACCGTCGCCGAGGCCGCGTGGACCCAACGCCGCATCGATGTGCGCTACGAGCGGGCCAACCGGGCCGTCGCCGACCGGGTGCTCGACCCGCTCGGGCTCGTCCTCAAAGCGGGCACCTGGTACCTCGTCGCCCGGGCCGGCGAGGCCCGCGAACCGCGCACGTACCGGGTGTCCCGGGTGCTCGCCGCGGCCGTGCGCGACGAGGAGTTCGACCGGCCGGCCGGCTTCGATCTCGAGTCGTTCTGGGCCGACTACCAGCGCGGGTACGCCGAGCGGGTGTACAGCGAGACCGCGCTCGTGCGCCTGTCCCCCGCCGGGCGCGAGCTGCTGTTCCTGATCGGGACTATCGCAGCTCGTCGGGCGCGCGCCGACATGTCCGAACCCGAACCGGACGGGTGGGTGCGCACGCACGTTCCCATCGAGTCGGTACGCCACGGCCACCACGCCCTGATGCAGCTGGGCGAGCACGTCGAGGTGCTCGAACCGGCCGAGCTGCGGGAACTGATCGCCGAGTCGGCGCGCGCGCTCACGGCCCGCTACGCCCCGCTGACCGGCCAAAAGGCGGGACCCCGGATCGGGGTCCCGCCTCCTGTTGCTACCTGACGGTCAGGGCTGGTTGACGATCGCGTAGATCGAGGTCAGCTTGCTTTGGGTGAATCGGACGCCGCTGTTGTTCGTGCCGTCCGAGCCGTTCGTGTGCACGCCCATGCCGCAGTAGCCGTTGCAGAACGACTGCCCCGAGCGGTACTGGAAGACCGGCGAACCGCTCTCACCGCCGACGGTGTCGTTCTGGTAGAGCAGGCGGTCGGCGGTGCTGTTGCGCACGTAGTCGTAGGAGACCCACTGGGTGGACGGCTTGTCGCCCGGGTAGCCCTGGACGCGGGTCGAGAGGTAGTTCGGCGAGGCGCTCTGCCACCAGGTGCCGAACCAGCCGGTCGAGTAACCGACGGTGCAGTTCAGCTTGATGATCGACGTGTCGTAGTTCGAGTTGCCGCCGTTGATCCACGCGTTGAACGCGTAGGTGCCGCGCGAGGTGCAGGTGCCGAACGGGGCGTTGCCGCCATTGCTGCCGGGCGAGAACGTCAAGCCGGAGTACCAAGTGCCGGAGCCGTTGGTCACGCAGTGACCGGCGGACAGCAAGGTGTCCTTGCTGATCATCCAGCCGGTACACCAGAGGTTGCCGTTCTGCTTGATGAGCACGATGGCGCTGTTCGGGAAGGTCGTGGTCGCGGTGACCAGGGACCGGCTGTCCGGGCCGATGACGCTGTTCGGACGCGCTCCGGCCGACGTAAGGTGGCTCACCCGGGTCGGCGCGTGGCTGCTGTGTCCGCGCGCGCTCGCGTCCGCGCCGGCGAGCTTCGCGGCCGCCGCCGGCGTGATGACCTTGCCGGCGCTCGACACCAAGGCGTTGTTGGAGACTGCGGCGGCCTTCGGGGCGGCTGCGCCCGCCGGGCCGGCTGCGGCTACGGACGCGGCGGCGGCGGCGAGCAGCGCTGTCCCTGCTGTCGCCGCGATGATGATCTTCTTGAGCTGCATGGTGCTTCCTCCGAGTGGGTTGTGTTGCTCTCTTGCCGGGGGAGGAAGCGGCAGGAGTACCCGGTGATACGTCCGCGCGGGATTAAGTCTGTGGACCGGCGGGCGGCGAACTGCTGTTCTCGTCTTCGTCGGCCCTGGCCGGCATCGATGCTTGCCCGGTCGTCGCCGACGGGTCGGCGGACCGGATTGGCGTCTCCGCTCCGGGATCGACGGCACTGCTTTCGTCGGTCGGGAAGTTCTCCCGCACCGCCTTCAAGTGCTTCGACATCGACTTGAACAGGAAATAACAGGCGATGCAGAGGATCAGGATCACGGCGAGGCCGATCGGGCCGGCCTTCAGCGCCTCGCCGCTCTTGGCCAGCGCCCCGGCCAGCTGCCACGTGCTCATGGGGTCTCCACTCGGTCGCGGACGCCGGCGAACAGATCGTTCTCGGGCAGCGACGAATCGACGAGGGATCGGACGAGCTCGAAGTCCTCGGTGGGCCACACCTCGCGCTGCACGTCCAACGGGATCCGGAAGAACCAGCCGTTCGGGTCGACCTGCGTGGCATGGGCGAGCAGTGCGGCGTCGCGCCGCTCGAACCAGTCACCGACCGGCACCCGGGTGGTGAGCTTCGGGGGGCGCCGCTCGCCCCACTGCTTGCGGCGCTCGCGCCACTCGGCGAACGGGGATTCCAGGCCGAGCGCCAGCATGGCCTCGTGCATGGCCTCGGTGCGCTCGACGCTGAATCCGACGTCGTAATAGAGCTTCAGGACCTGCCACGGCGGCCCGGCGTCCGGGAACTGATCCGGGTCGGCGGCGGCCTCGAAGGCGGCGATCGAGATCTCGTGGGTGCGGATGTGATCGGGGTGCGGGTAGCCGCCGTACTCGTCGTACGTGGTGATGACGTGCGGCCGGAAGCTGCGGATCTCCTTGACGAGGCGCTCGGTCGCTTCCTCCAGCGGCGCCAGCGCGAAGCAGCCCTCGGGCAGCGGGGGCAGCGGATCGCCCTCCGGCAGCCCGGAGTCGACGAAGCCGAGCCAGTGCTGACGCACGCCGAGGATCGAGCGCGCGCGGTCCATCTCGGCCCGGCGGATCGCGCTGATGTTCTCCTCGATGTCGGCGCGGTCCTTCAGCGCCGGGTTGAGGATGCTGCCGCGTTCGCCGCCGGTACACGTCACGACGAGGACGTCCACACCGTCGTCGACGTACCGCGCCATCGTGGCGGCGCCCTTGCTCGACTCGTCGTCGGGGTGGGCGTGCACGGCCATCAGCCGAAGCTGCTCATGAGGATCGTTGCGCACCGCCCCATTGTCCCCGACAACGGCGACAACTATTGCCGCAGGTGCCCCTCTGTGACCATTCGCTTTGGGCGCAGCACCGTATGCGGTGTTACTTTCGTAGTTTCGTCCTGTCCGCTCAACCTGCTCAAACTTGGAGTACCGCTGTGTCCACGACCGATGACGCACCCGTCACCTGGCTTACCCAGGAGGCCTACGACCGGCTGTCGCACGAGCTCGACGAGCTGATCGCCAACCGTACGGCGATGGCGAAGGAGATCAACGACCGTCGCGAAGAGGGCGACCTCAAGGAGAACGGCGGCTATCACGCCGCCCGCGAGGAACAGGGCAAGCAAGAGGGCCGCATCGTCCAGCTGCAGACCCTCTTGCGGTCGGCGAAGGTCGGGGAGGCGCCGGCGAACAACGGTGTGGCCGGCCCCGGGATGCTGGTCTCGGTCCGCTTCGCCGGTGATCCCGAGGACGAGACGTTCCTGATCGGCTCCCGGGAAGAGGCCGAGACGGCCGGCGTCGAGGTCTACTCAGCGGCGTCCCCGCTCGGCCGGGCGCT
>JAOPVG010000581.1 GCA_025966255.1 Jatrophihabitans sp. | reverse complement strand
CCCCGCGGTGCGCTGCATGGCGCAGGTGCCAGCACCGAGGTGATCTCGATCCACCCGGGCGAGATCCAAGCCAGGCAATGGGACCTGGAATCGGCCGGGACCTTTCCTGTTGATCGAGTGGTCGCTGACGTAGCCGTCGACGACTACGACGCACTGCTGATGCCCGGCGGCGCGGTCAACCCGGACCAGCTTCGGATGAATGCCGACGCCGTCAACTTCGTCAGAGCGTTCGCAGGCACCGGCAAGCCGATTGCGACGATCTGTCACGGTCCGTGGACGCTGGCTGAAGCCGACGTCATTCGTGGCGTACGGATGACGTCGTGGCCGAGCATCCGCACCGACCTGCGGCGTGCCGGAGCTGACGTGGTCGACGAGGAAGTCGTCATCGATCGGCAGTTCACGTCGAGCAGGTCCCCGATGGATCTCCCCGCCTTCTGCGCGGCGATCGTGGATCAGTTCAGCAAGGCCAGGCACAGGCAACCCACCTGACAACCGCAAATCTCGCCCCACGCTGTGCTGCAGCGTGCGGGCTGCGCCGTGGCCCGGTTCCGGCGGACCGGGCCACGGTCACGTCCTCGGCGGGGTATGCCGGCGCAAGGACGGCACCAATCTTCGGTCGCGCCCTAGGTCGGCACTAGGGTCCGAAGCGTGACGAGTTCGCCGGCGCTCGACGGATCCTCGGTGACGTTTGAGCTCCTCGACCGCTACGGGCGGCTGGCGGCGGTCCGGCTCGTCCAGGAGATCGGGCTCCCGGGGCCGCTCGACCTCGTCCGACGTGCCGGTCGGTGGCAGCTGCGCATCCCGGTGCCTGACATCGACCGGATGGAGTACCTGTTCGAGGTCGAGGACCACAACGGCAACCGCACCACGACCACCGATCCGGCCAATACTCGCCGCGCGCCCGGCGCGTTCGGCGACAAGTCCGTCGTCGAGTTCGCCGACTACCGGCCGCCCGTCTGGCTGACCGCCGAACCCGTCCCGGGCACCGAAGTCGAGGTGCCGGTCGAGGCACCCGAACTGGACGCCATCCTCTACGCGACCATCTGGACACCGAGCGTGCTGGACGACGCCGAGCCCGCGCCGCTCCTCGTAGTTCACGACGGCCCGGAGTACGCCAGCCTCGGCGGCCTCACGCACTATCTGGGTGTGTCCATCGCGACCGGTGCCCTGCCGCCGCTGCGCGCCGCCCTGCTGGGGCCGGGCGATCGAAACGAGTGGTATTCCGCCAATCCGAGGTACGCGCAGACCATGTGCGCCCAGGTGTTGGACGCGCTAGGGAGCGTCGCGTCGGCGACCGAGCGCATCGGCGTCGGCGTGAGTCTCGGCGCCCTCGCGATGTTGCACGCCCACCGAACTCATCCGGACATGTTCGACGGCTTGATGCTGCAGTCCGGCAGCTTCTTCACGCCGGACCTGGACGCCCAGGAGTCCGGCTTCTCCGGGTTCGCCGCCGTCACCGACTTCGTCGCCGGCGTGCACGCGGCGACGACCGACCAGAACCCGGTGCGCACCGTCCTCACCTGCGGCACGCTCGAGGAGAACCTGGCCAACAACGTTGCGATGACGGCGTCCCTGCAGCGACTCGGCTATCGCGCCGAACTCGTGCGGACGCGGGACACGCACAACTACACGGGCTGGCGGGACACTCTCGATCCTCATCTGACGGGCCTGATCAGGCATGTGGTGGGCGCTCGTGCGTCGTGACCACGTGGAGCTCGGGCCGGCCGGCCTCGTCGCCTACGGCCACTACGGTCGCCCGGTCCTGGTGTTCCCCTCGGAGCAGGGCCGTGCCTGGGACTTCGAGAACAACGGCATGGTGGACGCGGTGGCCGACCTGATCGACAGCGGACGGGTGAAGCTCTACTGCGTCGAGAGCGGCGACCGCGACACCTGGTCGAACCGCAGCGAGCCGATCGAGGAACGCGCCCGCAGGCACGGTCATTACGAGCAGTGGATCATGGACCGCGCCGTGCCGTGGATCGCAGGCGACTGCGGCGGCCCGACGCCGATCGTGACCCTCGGCTGCAGCCTGGGCGCGTACCACGCGGCCAATCTCGCCCTCCGCCACGCCGACGTCTTCCCGCTCGCCCTGTGCCTGTCCGGCAATTACGACCCGACGTCCTGGCCTGCCTGGGGAGACCACGGCGACGCGGTCTACTTCCAGAACCCGATGGCCTACGTCGCGAACATGCACGGCGAGCATCTCGACTGGTTGCGGGGCCAGCTCAAGCTGGTGCTGGTCGTCGGCCAAGGAGCGTGGGAGGAGCACCCCACCGCCGCTCTACCCAGCACCCGCGCGTTCGCCGAAGTGCTGTCCAGCAAGGGTTTGAACCACGAACTCGACGTCTGGGGATACGACATTCCGCACGACTGGCCATCGTGGCGCGCCCAGCTACGACACCACCTGCCGCGATTCTGCTGAGGAGAACACTTGCCTGACACCACTCATCTCATCGGGTTGCTGCTTGGTACCGAAGAGGACTGGCCAAGCGCCTTCGAAGCCCTCATGCGACGCGTCGGCCCGGTCACCGATGCCACGGGCACCGAACACCGCTACGAGGTCGAGCGGATGACCGTCGAGCCGTTCAACCTGCGCAGCAAGCCCCGCCAGGACCTCGTCATCGACCGGCTCGCGTACTGGTACTACCACCCGCGCGAGTGGCTGAAGAAGGCGGCGTTGAGCGACGACGTCTACCTGCTCAACAGCCCGTTCACCTTCCAGAGCATGGAGAAGCACGCCGCCTACTGCGCGATGATGCGGCTAGGGCTGCACGTCCCGGAGACCGTCCTCGTCCCGTACAAGAACCCGCCCGAGCACGCCAAGTACGCCTACACCGCGCAGCGTTACAACAAGGCGTTCGACCTCGACGAGATTGCCGAGCGGCTCGGCTACCCGATCTTCATGAAGCCCTACGACGGCGGCGCGTGGGTCGGCGTCAGCCACATCCGCAACCGCGAGGAACTGCACCGCGCCTACGACGAATCCGGGCAGCGGCTGATGCATCTGCAGAAGTCCGTTGACGGCTACGACGTCTTTGCCCGCAGCCTGTCGATCGGGGCCGAGACGATGGTGATGAAGTTCGATCCCGACCAACCGATGCACGGCCGCTACTCCGTCGCGCACGACTTCCTCGACGCGGCCACCGGCGACGAAGCTGTCACGATCGGACGCCTGGTGAATGCGTTCTTCCGGTGGGAGTTCAACTCTTGCGAGACGCTGATGAAGGGCGGCGTGGTGCACCCGATCGACTACGCCAACGCCTGTCCGGACGTCGCGATCACCAGCCTGCACTACTACTTCCCGTGGGCGATCAAGGCGCTGGTGAAGTGGACGGTGTTCTGCACGGCGACCGGCCGACGCCCGCGCTACGACCTCGACACCCGCCGCTACTTCGACATCGCCGACCGTCCCGATTTCGACTACGGCGAAAAGCTCGCCGCGTACCGGACACTGGCCGACGACTACTTCGAAGTCGAGCGCTACGGCGACTTCTGTGCCAGCCGGCTCGCGCACCTGGACGAGGTGGTGCTGGAGTGGGTGGAGGGGGCCGACTTCGATGCCCTGCTCGTCGAGACGGTGCGCTCGACCTTCCCGACGCACGAGCACGACCAGTTCATCGCCCACTACCGCGGCCTGCTCGGCGCCTGGGCGCGCGACGAGCGCGGCCGCCTGGCAGCGATCGCGTAGGCAGCACGCTCAGTCGATCGGCCAGGTGTGGACGGGTTCGTTCGTGTGCATCAGTTCGACGTAGCGGCGCAGCATCTCGCGCAGCGAGTCGCGCCGGTCGAGCGGCTGCTTCTGCTCGTCGATGCGGTGGAACGTGCGGGCCTGCCACTCGGCGCCGTTCTGGTGCGTGGTGCAGCGGCGCTCGATGATGCCGAGCAGGCGATCGCGCCCGGCCGGGTCGACGCCGAGTTCGCTCAGCCCCTCATGCGCCAGCGGAAGCAGCCGACGCAGCACGAGCTCGGTGGCCGGCACCTCGCCGAGGCCAGGCCAGTAGAGCTGTGCGTCGATGCCCTTGCGTGCGCCGGCCTCGAAGTTGTCTGTCGCCGCAGAGAACGACATCTGCGACCACAGCGGACGATCGTGATTCACCAGCATCCGCAGCACGCCGTAGTAGAAGGCGCCGTTGGCGAGGACGTCGACGACGGTCGGCCCGGCCGGCAGCACCCGGTTCTCCACGCGGAGGTGCGGCTTGCCACGGAACACGTCGTAGATCGGCCGGTTCCAGCGATAGATCGTGCCGTTGTGCATCCGCAGCTCGCCGAGTCGGGGCGTGTCACCCCGGGCGAGGACGGCCGCCGGGTCCTCGTCCTCGCACACCGGCAACAGGGCCGGGAAGTACCGCACGTTCTCTTCGAACTGGTCGAAGATCGAGGTGATCCAGCGCTCGCCGAACCACACGCGGGGTCGTACCCCCTGCTCCTTGAGCTCCTGCGGGCGCGTGTCGGTGGCCTGCTCGAACAACGCCACCCGGGTCTCGCGCCACAGCTCCTTGCCGAACAGGAACGGCGAGTTCGCGCCCAGCGCCAACTGAACGCCGGCGATGCACTGCGCGGCGTTCCAGCTCGGGGCGTAATCCTGCGGGCTGACCTGCAGATGGAACTGCACGCTCGTGCACGCCGCCTCGGGCGCGATCGTGTCGGCGAAGGTGGCGAGGCGCTCGGGCCCGTCGATCGCGATGCGCAGGTCCTCACCGCGCGCGGCGAAGATCTGCTCGTTGATCAGCTGGTAGCGGGGATTGGCGCTGAGCGACTCGCCGGTCAGGTGGGCCGGCGTCAGCGTGGGCAGCATCCCGATCATCACGATGTGCGCGCCCTCGGATCGGGCGCGCTCCTCGGCGTCGTTGAGGCTGGCCCGCAGCTCGACCTCCAGCTCCTCCGCAGCCGTCCCGGCCAGACTGCGCGGCCGCACATTGATCTCGATGTTGAACTGGCCGAGCTCGGTCTGGAAGTCGTCGTTGGCGATCGCGTTGAGCACCTCGGCGTTGCGCATTGCCGGGTCCTGATCGTCGTCGATGAGGTTGAACTCGATCTCCAGGCCCGTCAGCGGCCGTTCGAAGTCGAATTTCGACTCGCCGAGCATGTGGGCGAAGACGTCGAGACAGCTGCGCAGTTTCTCCCGGAACAGCTGCCGGTCCTGGCGGCTGAATGTCCTGCTGGCAACGTCCTCACCCACGACCGCACCTCCGCGCAACGGGTCCGGCGTCGAGCCTCCCAGAATCTGGGCCGCCCGTCTGCGCCGCTCGGCGCCCGGCGAGGGAGTCGGCGTGGGCGCCAGGGTGCCGGACCCCCGCTGATCGGTACGTTATGACGAGCTTCGCCACAAATCGTCCGCTCCCGCTGGACGCGGGTACCGGCCGTTTGGATGATGTGACGACCGTGGCGCAGACGGGCGCGGGTTTCGGGACAGCGCGGCCGTAGGCGAACCCAGGGGAGAGTGGATGGATCACAAGACGCTGGTCGATCTGATCAGCATTCCGTTGTTCACGGGCGTGATCGGCTACATCACCAACTGGACCGGCGTCCTGATGCTCTTCCGGCCCATCCAGTTCCACGGCATCCGGGTACCCGGCCTGCGCGTCCTCTTCCCGCTTCTCCCGCGGCGGGTCCGAATCCTGCCGCTGATCCGCTACGACGGCCGGCTCGGGTGGCAGGGCATCGTTCCCTCGCGCGCGGACAAAATGGCCAGTATCAGCGTCGACAAGGGTTTGGCCAAGCTCGGCAGCATCTCCGACTTCTACCGCGAACTCGACCCGGACAAGATCGCCGAGCACCTCGCCGCGGTGGCCCAGACGGAGATCCGCGATGTCGTCGAGGCCATCATGGAGCAGGAGAACCCCCAGCTGTGGCACGACCTCCCGCCGGTGATCAAGGAGGCCGTCTTCGCGCGGGTGCGGGCCCAACTGCCGGGCATCGTCAAGAACATCACCACCGAGATCGGTGAGAACGTCGATCAGCTCATCGACGCCAAGCTGATGGTCATCAGCTACTTCGTGAAGAACCCGGAGCTGCTCAACGAACTGTTCCTGATCATGGGCCGCAAGGAACTCAGGTTCATGCAGAACTTCGGCTTCTACTTCGGCCTGCCGATGGGGTTCGTCCTGTTCGGCATCCTGCAGGTGTTCCCGGAGTGGTACGTGTTGCCGCTCGGTGGCGTCGTCATCGGTTGGGTCGTCAACTGGCTCGGCATCACCATGATCTTCGAGCCAGTCCATTACACGAAGTGGATCCCGTGGCACCAAGGACTGTTGATCAAGCGGCAGGCCGAGGTGACCACGCTGTATTCCGAGATGGTCGCCGACAAGGTGATCACCCTGCAGAACATCGGCAACGAGCTGCTCAACGGGCCGCGCAGCGATCGCACGCTGCAGCTGCTCGAGGAGTCGCTGCGGCCGGCCGTCGACAACGCGGTCGGCCCGGCGCGGGCCGCGGTGCGGGTGGCGATCGGCACCAAGGAGTACGACCAGATCCGATCGTCCGTGGCGACCGAGGCCACCGGCTTCGCGCCCATCGCCTTCAACGATGCCGAGTTCAGCAAGCGGCAGTCCAGCAAGATCTACAAGTTCATCTCCGAGCAGATGAGCCACATGGGGCCCGACGACTTCGTGGAGATGCTGCGCTCGGCAATCAAGCAGGACGAATGGTTACTGTTCTTCCACGGTGGTGCACTCGGGCTGATCGCCGGGTTCCTTCATCTCGCTATCTTCGGAGTCTGAATTCCATGGCCGACAATCCGCTATCGAGCAGCGCGGAAGCCGCGAAGGCGGTGGCCCGACGCCCACGCCCGGGTGTCCCGAAGCTGTCCGAATCCGGGGTGAAGCGGCGCCCGAGCCCGTCGATGCTACGGGCGGCTCCGGGTCTCGCCCGGGTCGCGGCAGTGTCGGCCTGGCACATCGTGAGCTGGTCCCTGGGCGCCACCGCCGCCGGGGCCAACTATGTGGCCCGCCGAGCCGTCGACGGTGAGCCCGCGACCGCGATCCTGCAGGAGGCGGCCACCGACCTGCGCAACGTCGCGTGGCGCGCGCTCGGTCTGCAGGGGGAGATGATCGCCGGCGCGTCCGACCTGCCGACCCGCGGTTCGGCGCGGGTCGCCTCGACCGCGGACCTCCAGCGCCGCGGCACCGAACTGCTGCGCCGCTCCAACGACGTGCACGTCGTCGAGGACACCCACCCGGCCTTCAGTCGCATCCTGAGCGAGATCACCCCGGACGAGGCGCGCATCCTGCGGTTCATCTATCTGGAGGGCCCGCAGCCCTCGATCGACATCCGCACGTTCCGTCCGCTCGGCATCGGCTCCGAGCTCATCGCCGGCGGCATGAGCATGATCGCCGAACACGCCGGGCTCCGGAACCTCGACCGGATCGACCCGTACCTGACCAACCTCAGCCGGCTCGGGTTGATCGACTTCTCCAAGGAGCAGGTCAGCAACCCGACCCGCTACCAGGTGATCGAGGCCCAGCCCAAGGTCGTCGCGGCGCTCAAGTCCGCGGGACGATCGCCGAAGATGATCCAGCGCAGCATCCGGCTGACCTCCTTCGGCGAGGAGTTCGTGCGCACCTGCCTGCCCCTCAACGGTCGGGTCGTCCCGCACCGCGAGCCGAGGGCCGGCGCCGGCGACCCGAGCCCGTCGTGACCGGACGGGATCACTTGCTGGGGCGGCCCTGCGCCCAGTCGTCGTAGCGGATCCGGTTCAGGCCCGCACCCGCGGCGGTGCGACGACGACGCTCGGTTCGCGCTCCAGACCGGC
>JAOPVG010000092.1 GCA_025966255.1 Jatrophihabitans sp. | reverse complement strand
CGGCCGGCCGACCAGGTGGGCCTGGTCGGCCGGCTCCCCGTCCTGGGCCGCATCCACCTTCATGACGACGGCGATCAGGCGACCGCTTTCAGCCAAGCGCCTGGACCGCCTTGAGGTGGTCGTGCGCCTCGGCCAAGGTCAGCCGTGCGTCGGGATCCTTGGTGAGCAGACCATCGATGACCGGTCGAAGGCGACCGGCGTGTCGGGCCGGCGGCGGAGCCTCGTGCTGAACCGCCTCGAGAGTGTCGAACATGGACACCTCGTCGAATGGCTTACGGCCCTCGACCGCCGCGTAGAGCGTGGCCCCGAGCGAGAACAGGTCCGATGCTGGACCACACCGGCCGTCGCGAATCGACTCCGGCGCCATGTACGGAGGACTGCCGACAACCTGTCCGGGCGTGATCTGCGGCGCCTTGCCATCGCGAGACGCCAGCCCGAAGTCGGTCAACACAACTCGGCCGTCGCCACACAAGTGCACGTTGCCCGGTTTCACATCTCGATGAACGATTCCCTCGCCGTGAACGGCCTGCAATGCCTCCAGCAACTGCATGCCGATGTCCACGACCCGTGCCGGGTGCAGGCGCCCCTGTTCCCTGATCGCGTCGGCCAACGTCTGCCCGGACAGCGGCTCCATCACAATCCATAGTTGACCGGCTTCCACAGCCAGGTCGTAGATGCGGACGACGCCCGGGTGACTTACCTGGGCTGCGGCCTGGGCCTCGTTGAGCACCCATGCGCCTGCTGCCGCCCCATCGAGGACTTCCTCGGGCAGTGTGTATTCCTTCATCGCGACGGGTCGCAGAAGCATCTCGTCGGCTGCGAGCCAGACACTGGCCATGCCGCCTCGGCCGAGCACCCGGTCAAGCCGGTATCGACCGGCGACGATCGGTCCCGACCGACCCTCGCGCCGTGGCTGGGCTGCGGTCAGGGGCGCGGACGGTGGATCGATAGGCAGCCAAAGACGGGTCTCGGACGGCGCACAGATGGACGACTGGGCCATGGTGGTGCTGCCTCCTTCCGAGCCGGGATCACGAGTTAGCGGCGTTGACGCGGGGCTACGTGCGTGTCGCGTAATCAACCGGCATCTGGAACAGCGCGGCGCCGAGCGGTTTCACGAATGAGTCGATCGGCAGCGCCGCGTCGTCACAGACCGCGACCAGGATCACCACCGTCCCTCGGCGGATGAGCCGACCGAAGGCCGCAAAGCCGTCGGGGGAGTCCGGCAAGGTTACGGCTTCCGTTGGCTCTGATGAGCCGTCCTGGACCCGCAGCGGGCCGGACAAGGCGTCCAGAACGGCGAGAGTCGAGGCCAGCCAATGCGCATCGGGGAGCTCGTCGCCGACGCGGCTGATGATCCTGATCTCGCAGTCGGCCGACCGCGCGACGACGGCAACGGATCGCACACCCGGCCGGGCGCTGGCCGCGGCGGCAACCTGAGCGGCCTGGGTCGCGTCGTGGAATGCGAAGAGCATTACGTTCGCACTTGTCGATTCCATGGCCCCAGCATCGTGGCGACCCCGGGCCATGTCTGCCTGGGCACCTTCAAGACCGAACCCCCAGCTACCGGGAATTCGGAAGCGAGACTTCACCACGACGCGCTGTCGACGATCTCGCTCACCCGTCCTGATCGCCTTGGTGGGATCAGAGGCGCGGCGGCAACACCCGGATCGACCGCAGGATCTGGTCGAAGACGGGCCGGTCGCGGTCCTCGTGCTCTCGAAGCGTTGCGCCATCCATGACGTACATCCGGTAGCTGTTGGCCCAGATGTAGGCCAGCAACTGGCTCGTCGCCGGAGCACCCTTGGCGTGCTGACGGGCGTGCACGGCGAACACCTTCGCGCCGCTGCTCAGGTCGAACTGCTGAGTGTTGATCAGCTCGAACTCCTCGGCCGAGTCGGCCAACTCGTCCGGTACGGCGCGGCAGAACGCTTCGAACCAGTCGCGGCCCGGATGCTCCGGTTCGCCCAGCACGAAGCCCACCGACGCGCGGTAGTCGCCGGCATCAGCCGGGTCCCGGAAGATCCGGAACCGGAGCTCGTCGATCACCCGGACGTCCCACCCGACCGGTACCCGCAGCGACACCAGCAGGTCGGCGTTGGCCAGGCTGGCCCATTCCGTCTCGGTCACAGCGCGATGAACCGGATCGACTCGACGGCGGCGTCGAACCTCGTCAGCAGGTCATCGCCCGGGGCGGCAGCGATGATCGAGAGCAGGCGATTGTCGTCGGCCACCACGGTCTGGTGCAGCACCCGGCCAGCGTCACGAGACACGACGGTCACGGCGGGGGAGCCGTCGATCTCGCGCTCCTGCCGCGAGATCGTCTCGCGATCGACCGCAGCGAATCCGTCGGCGAGTTCACGCACCGCATCCGGACCGGCGTCGCGCTCGATCTCGCCGACGACTCGGATACGCACCACCGGAGTGTCCAGGGTGATCGGCCCGTCATCGACACGGTCGACATAGGTCGCCGACGCGTCGTCCTCGCCGGCGAACTCGAATCCGACCGGCAACTCGAGTGAGACGCCGGTGACGTAGCTGTAGAAGTGGATCAGGCCCGGGTCAGTCATCACGTCAGCGGCTCGGCACCGGCACGACGGACAGCAGGAAGAAGTGCAGCACGCCGCCGTGGATCTTGACCGAGCGGACCCGCTGCCCGAAGGCGTTGACGACCGCGCCGGTCAGCAGCAAATCGGCCTCGTCCTCGTCGACCCCGGAGAACTTGGACTTGTGCTTGTTGATGAGTGCCTGCACATCGCTCTTGCCCGGCTGGCGGCCGGCCTTCGTCGCCTCGGCTGCGTAGGTCTTCAGGTCCGCGATGAGATCCGACTGCGCGCGCGTCACCTGCGCTGAGGTGTCCCGCTTGGCCTTGGCGATCGTGGCGAAGTTGGGTTCCGGGTCGAACAGCACAATCTGCGACTTGACGATGCTGATGCTCTTGAGCATCGATCCGAACTTGTCCTGCGCCGCGAGCACGAGCGCCTCGTCGCCGACCTCGTTGACGATGTCGGCGCGGATCAGCTTGATGCGCTTGTCGATGATCGACTGCAGCTTTCCGCGCTCGAGCTTGACCGTGGCGGGTTTGCCGGCCAGGGCCTTCTCCGCTGCCGCCCGGACCCGCTCGGCGTAGGTTGCGAACTCGCCGCCGACCGCGTCGCTCACCATGCGCCGCCGGGTGTTGTCGTCCTCGTCGCCGCCCAGGCGGGCGCGGCCGTTCTCCTTCCGGTTGCGCTTCTCGTCCGCGGCGATCCGGGCCGGCGCGTCGAAGGAGACCACGTTGCCCAGGCTGATCCCGATCGACTTGAGCAGCGGCTGCAATGCGTCGGACGCGACCTGTTTGATCGTCTCGTCGGCCTCACCGGTCTGTACCCAGGGGCGGACCTTCTCGGTGGCTTTGAGGATCCGAGACTCCACCTCCTCCCGCTTGATCCCCGCCGCGCCGCCCTTTGTCTTGGCCTCCTTGTACCTCTCCAGCGAGACCGTCAGGCCGGTCATCGCCGCCGCCTGCAGGCCCTTCTCGCCCTCGGCGGTCTTGCTCGTGCGGGCGGTGTCCAGGCCACCGACTGTCGGCGTCAGCTGGCGGATCTCGCCATTGATGATCGTGATGCCGGTGGCCTCGACGATGGGAGCGAGCACCGCCACAATTGCCGACGCGATCTCGCCGTCGAGTTCGGGCGTGCCTATCTGGTCCTTGATGCTCGAGATCGACCCGGTGATCACCTTCTGCAGCTCGCCTCGCTCGACGACCGCCTTCGGCTTGGTGACCAGGCTGGCCCGGTAGGCGACGAGCTTGCCGCGCAGAACCGCGACAGCGGCGGTTTGGGCCAGATTCGCCTTGCCGTCGGCCGCGCCCTTCTTCACCGCCGCGGCCTTCTCGGGCGGGGCGTCGAACTCGGTGATCTTGCCGTTGGCCACCTCGAACTTCGAGAGGTACTTGCTGATCGACACCTTCGCGGCGAACACCACGACCTGATCGGCCTCAGCACCCGGGAAGGCGGCCTGAAGCTGCTTCCAATGCTTGCTGACGATGCTTTGGACCTTCTCCTGCTTGATGCCCTCCTTCCCGGTCTGGGCCTTCTTCTCGCCATAAGCCCGGAAGTCGTCGGCCAGTGAGTCGCGCGCGACGCGCCACTGCTCGCGTTGCTGGAAGTCCTGCTTGATCTTGGTGGCGTCGGTCTCCGGAGCCGGCTGGAAGGCTCGGATCTGACCGGCCTGGATGACGATGGACTTCAGCAGCGGGCCGAACGCCTCCTGCGCCGCGCGGGTTATGCCCTGGTCGGTCTCGGTGAACGCGAAGGCGGAGTGCAACTGCCCGGCGCGGTTCTGAATGATCTCCTGAATGCGGTCCTGCTTGATGCTCTTCTCGCCGCCGGTCAGCTTCTTCCGGGCGTAGGCGTGGAAGTCGTCGACCACCGTCTCGTAGCCGAACTTCTCCTTCTTGGCCGCCTCTTCGGGATCGCTCAGCGGCTTGCGATCGTAGGCGGGGGACGCCGTGGTGATCTTCAGCTCGTCACCCTTGGCGAGATCGCCGATCTCCTGGACCAACACCTCGGCGAGGGTGAGGAAGTCGATCTCCAGCTCGCCCTTGGCCGTGACCCCGCCCTTGAGCGCAGCGGCGAGTTCGCCGGAGATCTTGAGCTTGCCGTGCTTGAGTTCGAACTCGCCGCCGATCTCGGCGCCGGCCCCGACCGCGACGCCGACCTTGCCCTTCGCCGACACGATCGTCTTGCCGCGCACCTTGAACGCCGCGTTGGCGTGTACCTCGAACTTCGCCCCGGCGAACGCGCTGGCTTTGAAGCTGGCCGACACCCCCTCCAGGCTCACCTCGAGCTTGGCCGCGAGGTCGGCCTTGGCCCCGGCCCACGCCTCGAACCCGGCGCCTACTTCCAGCTGGGCGTCGCCCAGACCGATCTCGGCGGTGACCGATCCCTTCGCCGACGCCGATGCCTCGACCTTGGCGCTGAACTCGGCGCCGATACCTTCCTTCCAGCCGGCGAAGGCCTTCGCGCTCACCTCCGCGGAAACGCCGATGAAGCCTTCGATCTTGGCCAAGGCTGTGGCGACGAGCGGGCCGTACCGCGCCTCGACGTCGACGCTCGCCTCGCCCCAGATGCCGGCTTTGATGGCTGCGTCGAACGTTGCTTCGAGCGCGGGGATCAGGCCGCTGCGGTCGACCTTCGCCCGGGCCGACATCGCGCCCTCGACGCCTGCGCCACCCTTTGCGGATCCCCTCGCCGATCCGCTCGCCGAGCCCCGTTTGAACGCCGCGCGCGCTTCCGCCTCGCCGAACGCACCGGCCTTCGCCATCGCCTCGATGGCGACCGTCAGCTCCTGCTCGGTGGCCATCGAGATGATCTTGACGGCCGCCTCGGCGCCGGCCAGCCCCTCGACCTTGGTGCTCGACACTTTCTGGGTGGTCCCGTCGAAGGTGTCGGTGCTCGTGGTCCGCGAGCCCTTGACCCCCGCACCGACCGTGGAACTCTGCTCGTCCTTGGTGCCGATCACCGCGCCCGTCTCCGGGTCCTCCAAGTACCCGCGCTTGTCCTCCTGCTCGGTCCAGGTGCCGACGGACGACTCGGACTTGACCTTGGTCGGCGACGGTGTCGACAGACCCCGTTGCGGCTTGGCCCATTGCGGTGGGGGTGGTGGCGCCTTCTTCGACGACGGGACCGGCGGCGGTGGCCGGCGCGGCGCCGGCTTGGTTTTCGGTTCGGTCATCCGTTATCCCGGCTCGGGATCAAGCACACCGTGGTCGTGGGCGCTGTGATCGTGGCCGGTCGGACCACAACTCACGGCCTGGCGACGCAGGGCGCCCACGACGTCGCGGGCGGTGTGCTCGGCCTCGAGCTCGGCCGGATCGTCGGCGCGACCGATCAACGTCCCTCCGCCCGCAGGCGCAATCGCAGCAGCGCGGCCCTGCTGCTGGACGACGTGGGTGAGTTCGTGGGCCAAGAGGTGGTGCCCCGGTGCGGACCCGGGGTTGTACGCACCCGGTGAGAAGTAGATGTTGTTGCCGTGCGTGAACGCCGTCGCCTGGAC
>JAOPVG010000572.1 GCA_025966255.1 Jatrophihabitans sp. | reverse complement strand
GCAGCCGGGCGGCCGCGTCGGCGATCGTGTCGATGGACGCGCTGATCGAGTCCGCGCACAACCGCAACCGGCGCCGACCATGACCAGCTGGATCGGCGATGTCGTCAACCGTCGGGCTGACCGGTTGCGATCGACTTCGCGCTGCGTGGGCCAGGTCCAACAGGCTCGGTCGCCCCGGAGCGCTCACGCCGGTGTCGTCGGCGGCGGTGTCTGAGTGCCTCGTCGCGACCAGTCGGGCGAATTGCCGCACCGTGAATACCGACCGCACCGAACGCGGCGCCCGGGTGACGACCTCGGCCCGGACCGCGGCGTCACTAGCCAGCATGAGATCGAATCGAGCGAGTAGCTCTCTTTGCGCGAATTGCGAAGCCCAACTCCCGAATTCAATACCGCGATCCGACAGGATTTGTACGACGTCGTCGTCGAGAGGCTCGCCGTCTACTGCTCGCGTGCCGGCAGACTGCACCAGCCAGCTGACGTCGCGGTCCGCAAGCGCCGACCGCAGAAAATGCTCGGCAAGAGGGGATCGATACCGATTTGCCTGGCACACAAACAGCACCGAGAACGTGTTCTCGACGCTCACGAGGGACCGGCAGACATCGAATCCGGGCGATCCACGGTGCGAGGCTACACGGGCCCTGCAGCGCCCCACGGCGCCGAGCGCTCGCTGGGTGGCGCGGCGAACTCGGACAATTGGGGCGGTAAAATGGCGCCGACGTGATCTTGACGGGCAATTCGACCCGGCCCGCGGATAGGCGCTTGTCCGTTCCCGGGAATCCTGGATTGGTGTGGTCCGCACTATCTTGCTAATCTGCTCGCGTTCAGTTCCATAGCTACGTGGTCGGGGGATCAAATTCGGACAGACATGTAGGGGGAGAATTGAGACGAACTCGTGTCCCCTCAACACGTCGGCCGAAACTCCGGAGTTCAGCCCCCAACGGAAGCGAAACGTCGCCTCCCGCGCCGCGCTGTGGCGGCCCGAACTCGTGCGCGCTACCTCGACGAAGCCTTCGCCCAGCGGTTTGAACCGCGCGCGTTTTCCCGAACGCCGGGCCGGCAACTTCTCGCCGGCGCGGTTGTCGCTGCACTGGCCGTGACCTCGTTCGCGGCGCTGGCCACCTCCACCGCGTCGGCCGCCACGAGCTATGCGAGCGGAGCCACGCTCGCGCGGGACGATTTCAACCGGACGGTATCCGCCGGTTTGGGCAGCGCCACGCTGGGCGGCCGGTACACGGTGTCGGGCGCACCCGCCAAGGTAAATGGGCAGGATGCATACCTCGGTCCGATCCGTTCCGGATACTCGGCATCGGCCACCCTGCGCTCGGTGGTGGCTACCGACTCGACGACCAGCCTCACCTTCAGCTTGCCGGCGCGAAGGAAGGTCGGCGCCGGCGAATACGTGAATGTGGAGATGCGCAGGAAGGCCAACGGCGACTCCTACCGGGCCAGCGTGCGGGTGGGCCCGACGGGCCGGTTGTACATCGGGTTTGTCCAGGTCCGAAACCACGTCGAACGCCAACTCGGCCGCATCGTGGTCACGCGGCGCATCGCGTCTCCCGGGAAAATCGTTCATCTCGAGGCTTACGTGAGGGGGTCAGCACCGGTCGTTCTGTACGCCCGAACCTGGGGGGGCGGAACAACAGTTCCCGGCTGGCAAGTCGGTTACAAGGACTCGTCGCGCACCCGGGTCACCGGCGCCGGCGCCGTGGGCATAAGGGCGCTTACCTCGAGGACGTCGCCCGCGACCACGTTGCGAATCGCCAGCCTGGTCAGCAAGAAGTTGACCCAGATCGGTAGCCCCGCTCGGCCCACGAATCCGGTCCCGAGTTCGGAACCGCCGACCTCAGCGTCCACGTCGGCGTCGTCCTCAACGTCGACGTCGACCTCGGCCACCACGCCGGTGCCGCCGCCACCGCCGCCGGTCGGGGGGAATGACGCGCGCGGGTCCGCGCCGGTCGGCTCGAGTCAATACCCGGTGCCGTCGGATGCGATCTTCGTTTCGTCCACCGCCGGCAACGACTCCGCCGCGGGCTCCCTGGCGAGTCCTGTCCGTACCGTCCGCGCGGCGTTGGCCAGGGCCGGTATCGGTCAGACACTCGTCCTCCGGGCCGGTACCTACCACGAGGATCTGTTCGTCCTCCAGCGCACGCGCGTGACCATTCAGTCCTATCCGGGGGAGGCCGTGTGGTTCGACGGCTCCGTGCCCGTGACGAATTGGAGCCGGAAGGGATCAACGTGGGTCGCTACCGGCTGGACCGCGCAGTTCGACCACTCGGCGAGCTTCCTGAAGGGTTCCGACGCGGGCGGGTTCGTCAACCCCGCGTACCCGATGGCGGCCTACCCGGACCAGCTGTTCGTCGACGGCAAGCAACTGGCGCAGGTGGCTGCGTCGAGCACGCCCGGTCCGGGTCAATTCGCCGTGGACTACTCCGCGCGCACCCTCACGATGGGTTCCGACCCGGCCGATCACGCGGTGCGGGCGAGCGACCTGGCGCAGGCTTTCGTGGTGGCCGGCCGGGTCACGCTGCGCGGTATCGGCGTTCGCCGGTACGCGACGGCGCTGTCGCAGATCGCCACGGTCTATCTGGGTGGCAGCCTTGGCGGCGACGCCGTGGAGAACGTGGTTGTTTCCGACAACGCGGGTCAGGGCCTCTCCATCGCGTCGCCGAACATCGTCGTCGACCACGTCACGGCCGCAGCGAACGGCATGACCGGATTGCACAGCAACAATGGCAGCGGTTCGGTGATCGAGAATTCGCTGATCACGGGCAACAACACTGAGCACTTCAATCCCCAGCCGGCCAGTGGCGGAATCAAGATCACCCGAGCGAACGGGTTCGTGATCCGCAACAACGACGTGGTGGGCAACCTCGCCGTGAATGGCATCTGGACCGACGTCAACGTGGTCGGGTTCGACATCATCGGTAACACCGTGGCCGGGAATGGGCTGTACGGCATCCTGACCGAGCTCTCGGACACCGGTGTGGTCGCGAACAACACGGTCTCCGGTTTCACCCGGGGCTACACGGCCTTGGACACCGGGAACGTCCGAGTGTTCAACAATGCGTTCTTCGACAACAGCGCGTGGGATCTCGGTGTCTCGCAGGATTCGCGGCGCAACACCGAAGCGAGCAAAGCGACAAGCCCATGGGTGTGCCGAAACATTGTCGCGTCCAACAACCTGCTGCTGACGACGGGCGGATCGTTCCAGTTCTACGCGCTCGACAAAGCGACCCACGTTCCGGCGGACACCATGAATATCACCGTCGACGGCAACGAGTTCGGGCTGGCGACAAGTGGTCGCCAGGCGGTCATGGTCGGCTGGGGCGGCTCGGACAACGTCAAGGTGACCTACTACCGCAACCCGGCCGCGCTGAACGCCGGGCTGAACAAGAGCTGGAACAACTCACTGCGGCCGCCGGCGACCGCCAGCGTGCAGAGCGCAGCAGTCACCGGTAGCGACGACTCCATCGCCGTGCCCCTTCCGGCCGACATCGCGCAGAAGGTGGGGGTAGCGGCGGGCATCAGACACGTGGGCACGTTCTGATTCGGCTGGTCAGTAGGGCACGACTGCATATAGGATTGCCGGGACTTCGACGCGCTTATTTGTCCGCCGCCGAAATGTCAGGTTAGTTCTAGTCGAATCGGGGGATCGACTGTGAATTCCACGCGTGTGGGCTACGTGCCCGGTGTGTTTGACATGTTCCACGTCGGGCATCTGAACATTTTGCGTAACGCCCGGTTGGCGTGTGACTTCCTGATCGCCGGAGTCGTCAGCGACGAGCGCTCACGCAGTGTCAAGGGCAAGGCACCGGTCGTCCCGCTGGCCGAGCGTCTTGAGATCGTGCGCAGCATTCGCTACGTCGACGAAACGGTCGTCGAGGACGTACCGGAGAAACTCGAAATGTGGCGCCAGTTGCACTTCGACGTCATCATCAAGGGCGACGACTGGCGGGGAACAGCGAAGGGCGACAAGCTCGAGAGCGATTTCGCCGCGGTCGGCGTCGAAGTTGTCTACCTTCCGTATACCTTGCAGACGTCGAGCACGTTGCTGCGTCAAGCGCTGTACACCATGGTCGCCAACCCCTGACCTCAGAGCGTTTGCATCTCCCGGAACCACCGGACGCAACCGACGAGCAGGAATACGACGTTGGCCGCGAGCAACACGGAGTACGCGGTGACGAATGCCGGCTGCACGCTCAACAGCAGCACGGCCAGGCACAGCACTCCGTAGTCGTTCGGCAGCACGACCAGCGAGCGCAGCACGGGTGCCCGTTCGTCCGGATCGACGCTCGCCGTCGTCACGCTGGAACCTCCTGCGCTGAGCCGGGCGATGCGCCGCAGCATGTCCGACAAGACCAGGGCGAAGAAGAACACCGCCGACGTCGCTGCGAACCCGAGCGGAACAAGAAGCAGAGCCGGGTGGCGCAGATCGTAGAAGCGGAACCACGCCACCGCGATCGCCAGGTGCAGCGTCGATACCTTGAGCGCGTCGAGCACGTGGTCGAGCCATTCCCCGGCCGGCGAGCCGCCGCCGCGCAACCGCGCCACCTGGCCATCCGCGGAATCGAAGGCGTACCCGATCAGCAACGCGAGGGTTACCGCAACGGCTTCGATCCAGGTCGGCTCGAACACGGCGATCGCGGCGATGGCCGGGAAGGTGAACACGGCGCTGATCACACTGACCTGGTTCGGTGTCAGCCCGGCGAGGTAGGCGATGGCCGCGAGGTGCCGGCCCGCACGGCGATTGACCCATCGTGAGTACCCCGCCGCGCCGCGGTTGCTCTTCTGCGCCGAGGCCAGGCGGGCCACCACCTCGCGTCGCGTTGCTGTCGGCAAGGCGGACCCGTTCCTCTCGGAGTCAGTTGCAGTTGGGGGCATCGAGGTCAACCTTCATCGGACGCACGAGCGGCTGGCGTAATACCTGAAGCGGACCGTCCCGAACTGGCTCACGCACGGTGACGGTGATCGTGCGCGACGCCTGCGCGGGCACCTCGACGTCGATCGTCGCGGTGACGAGTCCCTTCTCCGGCAAGGGGGTGACGCCGGTCCGCCGGCCGTCGACCTTCACCGAGGTGATGTCCGCGCCGTGGCTGGCGTAGTACGTGACCAGCAGCCGATTGTCGCCGGGCCGCGCCGCGGCCGGAGGATGGTCAACCCGGACAGTCACGTACGCCGGCAGGCCGGACCGGGGAGCGTCGTTGGTGAGCGTGAAGGTGGCGATGGCGGTGCCGGCCGCGCAGCTCGATCGGCGATAGCTCATAGTTCGCTCAAGGTAGTAGTCGAGCTTGCTGCCGGCTGCGTTGACCACGACGAAGCCAGTGGAGGCATTGCTGGATTGCAGCACCGCGCCGTAGCCCGCCGCGACGATGTTGGCCTGGATCGTCGGGTCGGCGCTCCACACGGCGATCCGGCGTTCGCCCACTGCCTTCGTCGCGGCCCGGACCAGGGCCACCGTGTTGCCGCCTCCGCTGGTGAGCTTCTTGGCGACGGTCTGGGCGATGTCGTTCAGGAAAGCGTTGCGCGCGGAGTCGATGGAGAACCTCGAGTACTGCGCCTTCTGGGTGAGCGCGACGACGTTCGCCGCGCTGACCTGCGAGCCGTCCGAGAGTGATGCGGCGCCGGTGGCCTTGAGGAGATAGCTCAGCGCAACCGGATCGACGGCGATTGCGGCGTCGACGTGCTGGCCGGACTTCTTCTCCCACATCGCCGCCCAGATGCGAGCGGCGTCGCTGAAGTCGGGGCTCACATTGGAGTTGATGTACGTCTCGGTCGGCGCGTCCTGGCCGTAGCGGGTGTTGAAGTCCGCGCCGAGGTCGAGGTCAGCGCTCACCTTGCTCAGCTCCGGGTCGTTGCCGAAATGGGTGAACGCGAACCGACCGTGATCGACGGTGAGAATGGCAAAGGCTCCGGGCAGGCCGCCCAGGCCGCGTGCCTCCGCCTCGTTCTCGAAGCCGACGAAGTACCGCTGCAGCGTGGACTGCCCGAGCATCGGCAGCAGCGTTCGGACGGCCCGCTGCGCGCCGGTGAGGTCGTCGCGTAGACCGGTCAGGCTCGTCAACACCGAACTCCGGGCGCTGTTGGCGGCCGGAAGCCAGGTCCCCGAGGGAGCGGCGCTGACCTGCGCGAGCGCGTCGGTGGCCGAGGCGGCCGCCGTGCTGAGAGTCGCCTCGCTGTCGTTGATAGGGGCCAGATTGATGCGCGAGGCGCCGCGCAGCGACGTGCTGGTGACGGTGTCCGACAGGCGGATCACGCCGGGCAGGACCCGGCTGGTGACCAGATCGGTCTGCGCCGCGATCGTGCGTGCGGTCTCGAGCGGCGCACCGAGAGCGGGAACGTTCGCCGTCACCCACCAGGCCGGCCCAGTAGTCAACGCGTGCGCCCGCTGCGCGTGCGCGGAGAGATCGTGCGCGATGGATCGCGCGTTGGCGGCATCACCTGAGGACAGCGCCGAGCGCAACTGCCGGAGTTCCGCCTTGGCCTGGTTCAGTTGCGACCGGGCGAGCAAACCGGTGACGACGATCCAGGCCACGCCGATCGCCACCAAGCCGAGCGCAGCACTGCCGACGAGACGCGTGACCAGCCGCCGATCCATCCGCCCAGCACTCAGCCAGCCAGGGAACGAACGGTTCACGACGCGGGTGACCCCTCCTGGCTGGCCGAGACGGTACTGCGTCAGGTCTGCTTGCGCCGGCGACCGATCACCAGGAGCAGCCCACCGCCACCGAGCAGCGCGACCGCGATCACCGATGCCGTGATTGCGGCAAAGCCGGTGCTGGCCGTGCTGGTCCCGGCGGGATCTGTGTTGGTGAGATTGGTCCGGTGCGTGACTGCGGGATCCGCGGGCGCCGACGAACAGGTCGAGCCACTCGACACCGAACTGCTGGCCGCGCCACTGGTGCAGGGCACCGTGGGCGGGTAGGCCGGTTCGGCGTTGGCGGTGGTTCGCAGCGACATGGCCATGAGCAGGCCGACCATGGCCAGCAAGGCGACGACCGCGATTGATGCGCTTCGGCGCAGGATGGAAACAGAAAGCATGGCGCACTCTCCCCCGATTATGTGCGCGACCCAACATGGATCAAACGCGACCATAGTCGATGACGCCGGAGTCCGCAAAACGAGTGGGTCCCGAGCCGCGTCCGCCGCCGAAGCTTTCGTCGTCAGCCGGAGCGCCATCCGGAGCGCCGCGTGAGAAGGAGGACGCCTAACCCCCCGAGGACGACGAGCGCGGCCGCTACGGCCAGCGTGACCCCGATAGAGCCCTGGCCCGCGCTCGCCGTCGCCTGCGATGTCAGCGAGGACGACGTTGAGCCGGCCGGCGGCGGGGGATTGGTAGCGGACGAACTGTCTGGTGAGCTGCGGGCCCGGCTCGGGGTGGAGTGCGGGGGCGTGTTCCTGGGGCAGGTGGCGCTCGGCGATGCTGCGACGAGTTGCCGCGCC
>JAOPVG010000085.1 GCA_025966255.1 Jatrophihabitans sp. | reverse complement strand
TTCCTGCTCAAGGGCGTCATCCGCGTCGACGACGCCAGACGCGCCGTCGACGCCGGCGTCACCGCCATCTCCGTCTCCAACCACGGCGGCAACAACCTCGACGGCACCCCCGCCGCGATCCGTGCCCTGCCGGTCATCGCCGAAGCCGTCGGCGATCAGATCGAGGTGCTTCTCGACGGCGGCATCCGCCGCGGCAGCGACGTCGTCAAAGCCGTCGCCCTCGGCGCCCGCGCCGTCATGATCGGACGCGCCTACCTCTGGGGGCTCGCCGCCAACGGGCAAGCCGGCGTCGAGAACATCCTCGACATCCTGCGCGGCGGCATCGACTCCGCGCTGCTCGGACTCGGGCGCTCATCCATTCACGACCTAGCCCCAGGCGACCTAGTCATCGCACGCGAGTTTCAGCTGGCGCTGGGCGTGCCTCAGTAGCGTTAAGCGCGCGACGACGAACGGTGGCTGGCGTTGATGTCGGCCGGTTAGGCCAAGCCCCGAACCGTACGTGCGGGCGGGCGGCTGCCCATGATCGTCGCGACCAGGTCGAGCGTCTGCCGGGTCTCGGCGACGTTGTGGGCGCGGAAGACCCGCGCACCCAGCCATGCGCTGACGGACGTCGCGGCGAGCGTGCCGATGAGGCGCTCACCCACGGGGCGGTTCAGTGTCTCGCCGATGAAGTCCTTGTTGGACAAGGAGACGAGAACGGGCCAGCCGGTGGCGACCATTACGCTCAGCCTGCGGGTCACGTCGAGCGAATGCCTCGTGTTCTTGCCGAAGTCGTGACCTGGATCGATGAGGATGCTGCGGCGGTCGACGCCGAGAGTTGCGGCTCGCTCGGCCTCGCCGACGGTTCGGGCGAGGACGTCGGCCATCACGTCGGCGTAGCCGATGCGGTGTGGCCGCGTCCGGGGCTCGACCCCGCCGGCGTGGGTGCAGACCAGCGCGGCCTTGTGGCGTGCGGCCACCCCGGCCAGCTCAGGATCCCAGCCGCCCCACGCATCGTTGAGGATGTCGGCACCCGCTTGGCAGGCGGCCTCGCCGATCTCATGCCGCCACGTGTCAACGCTGATGACGAGGTCGGGGAATTCATCGCGCACTGCCAGGACGAAGGACGCGATCCGGTCGAGTTCCTCCTCGACCGTCACGACCACGCCAGGTGCAGCCTTCACTCCGCCGATGTCGACGATGTCGGCGCCGTCGGCCACGACGTCGCGAACGCGCCGCATCGCCACGTCGAATGCGAACGTCGCGCCCTTGTCGTAGAACGAGTCCGGCGTCCGGTTGATGATGGCCATGACGAGGAGCGCGGTGTCGTCGAACTCGCGCCGGCCGAGCTTCAGCACAACGTCTCCCCGATGGCGCGGGCGGGCGGGCGTTCGGTCAGCGGGACGGTGCGTGCGCGCCATTGTGGTGTCGCGGTTCGGTCGAACTGCCAGAGGTCCTCCTCCGGCTTCCATGCGTCGTGGCCGAGGCGGCGTGACACGACGGCGAGCAGTTCTGCGGCCATCACGCCCAAGTCATGTACCGACTGATGCGAGTGAGCGCGCTCACCGAGATCGACCTGGGCGATGGCCGCGAGCCCGTCGCGGCGATGGACGTCCAACAATGTTGCGATCTCGACGCCGTACCCCGTCGGCACCGACTGCTGCTCGAACGCCGAACGACGCACGGCCCATTCGCCGGCGAGGGGCTGGACGACCCGGGACAGCTCCGGGCACCACAGGTTAAGGACCGGCCGGGCAACCAGCTCGGTGACCCGACCGCCCTGCGGAGCTTGATGGCGGGGCGCGTCTTCCAGGACTCGGTCGTAGAACCCCTTCACCAGGTGGATGTTCGCGTTGGTCAGCATGGGGCCGAGCAGGCCGGTGACGAAATGTGGACCCCACTCGGTGAGGTCGGCGTCGATGAAGACCAGCACATCGGCCGAGGTGACGAACTGCGACTTCCACAACGCCTCGCCCTTGCCGGGAAAGCGGCCGAGATCGGGGCGGATGCTCGACGCGGCGTGAACCGTCGCGCCATGTTCGTTCGCCACGGCTGCGGTGTTGTCGCGCGAGTCGGAGTCGATGACCACGAGCTCGTCCACGAGCCCGTTGCGGCCCGTCAGCTCCTCGCGAATCCCATCGACGATCTCGCCGATCGTCGCCTCTTCGTTCCGGGCCGGGATGACGACAGCCACGTTCGTACCGTTCTTCGCGGCGCGCAGCACGTCGAGGCTCCAGTCCGCCCAACCTGTCGTCGCGGATTCGAACCACGACGAGGCAGCGGATGTCACGCGTTCACGGTATAGGGGTACGGCATAGTCACCTCGTCAGCTCTGGGCGGACGGCTGCGGGTCGTCCCGACCGTTTCGTGGGATCGGCTCCCACCGGGTCAGCAAGCCGGCCTCTGGTTCGGTACCGGATTCGGCGGCCGCGCGCAGCCGCCGCTGGCGGATCACCCATGCCGGCGAGGCTGGATCGTCATCGCGGCGCCGAACCACGATGTCGGCGTAGCGGCCCCACAAGTGCATTGGACTGCCCCGGTCCGCGCGCTGGTGGAATGCGTAGACGTGACTGCGGCAATGTGCGAGGTCAGGCCCCTCGAAGTCGATGACGACATTCGAGAGGTGGTGGCTCGTGGCCTCGTAGCTCGCAAGCCCCCGGAAGAGTCTCGACAGCTCGGCCGCCCCACTGAAGATCCGGCCGTAGCCGAAGTCGAACACCCCGTCGTCGCTGAAGAGGGCCACGATGGCATCGGTGCGGTTGGCGTCGACGTGGTCGCAGTAGTCGTAGAGCACGCGCGTGATCGCGGCTTCGTCGGCCAGGCGCGTCGCCAAGGCCGAGGGCGAGGCACTCACGGTCGATTGACCGCCGCGCGGAACGCGGCGACCACACGCGTCAGGAAGTCTTCTGCCTCGACGCGGCCCGGGGGAATCGGCAGGCTGATGCGGAAGTCGGTGACCCCTTGCTCGTGCAGTGCCGCGGAGGATGCGAACGTGCGGGCCAGGTCGACGCCGTCGGAACCGCGCGCGGTCGGTACGCGGCTCATGACCTGGATGTCGTCGGCCGGTCGCCCCCGCTCGGCAAGGGCCCGTCGCATCCGGGCGATGCCCGCGGCGATGTCGCTCGCGTCGTCGCCCCACGGAATCCAGCCCGCCCCGAACCGGGCGAGCCGATCCATCGATCGCTTGTTCACCGTCCCGCTCACCCAGATCGGCACGCCGCCCGGCCGCAGAGGCTTGGGCGCCTGGTGGATCCGGTCGAAGGTGAGCTCGGGGCTCGAGTACGACGCGGTCTGGTTGCGCCAGAGTTCCTGGCACACCTCGATCGTGTGGTCCAGAAGGCGTCCGCGGTTGGCGAATGGCAGCCCGGCCGCCTCGTACTCCTCGCGCTGCCAGCCGACCCCGATTCCGAGGTCGAGCCGGCCGCCGGACATCACGTCGAGGGTTGCGGCCGTCTTCGCCAGGACGACGGGGCGCCGCAGGGCGGCGATCAGCACAGCTGTTCCGAGGCGCACCCGGCCGGTCAACGCCGCCAGGTAGCTGAGCGTCACGAGCGGATCGAGCCACGGCCCGTCCGGTCCGGTCGGCTGCCTTCCGTTGCGCTGCCCGCCGACGCGCGGATCAGCGTAAGCCTCAAGGTTCTCGCCGAACACGACGTGCTCGGACACGACGACTCGGTCAACACCAGCGCGATCGGCCGCGACCGCCAGGTCGATCGCCGGCGTCCAGTCGCCGGTGTCCGTCGCCGCATAGGTGGGGAGGGTGAGGGACAGTTGTGCAGGTCTGGGCATCGGCCACTCCGTCGCTGTCGTTAGTCCCGGCTATCTTCTATAAGTTCTATCACTTAGCACCTCGGGTGCGGGCTTCGCGTCGCGTTCGCGAAACGTTCTCAGCTCGCCGGGTAACCGCCGTCCACGAACAACGTCGAGCCGGTGATGCGTGCCGTCCTGGTCCATCTTCGGCCGGCGATGCGGCTGTGGGATTGGGCTCGTGTGTCCTTTCGGGTAGCAGGAGCGGGGTGGCGAGCAGGAGGACGCCGGAGATCGTGATCGCGGCGAGCGGGCTGGTGAGTGTGGCGAGGATGCCCCAGATCACCATGAGGGCAGCCTGTACGAGTTTGCTGCTGACGCTCCATGGGTTGAGGACTTGGGCGGCATGATCCGCAGGAGCCCGTTGCAGGCGTTCTGTTGCGTAGATCGGATTGAAGATGCCCATGGAGGTGATCTCCAGGCATCGACCACACCCGACGCTGACGGTCGCTTCCGGCAGCACGCTGCCGACACGACTCGCCGAACCCACGCGTAGCCAAGGTGGCTCGACCGGTCGCTGCCAACAACGTCATGGCCAGCATCATCTAGTCGTCGAGCGCAGCGTCGAACCAGCCCCACTCCCATGGCTGGATCGGCAACAGCAAGCTGCGGAAGATCTCCTGGCCGGCCGCCACGACCGCCTCGTCGGCAGGTGCGTCGAGTGCGCGCCCGGTGGCGGCGGGATCGCCCTCTAGGAACACCAGTTCCGCGCGGAGCAACCCGCGGTCACTTCCCGACGGGTCGAACGTCGCACTGCCGGAGACCGACTGCCAGGACGGGTCGAGTGTCGTGCTGATGCTGCTGAACGTCCACACGCCGGCAACGCCGGGTACGTCGAGCAATGCCGGGATCCGGTGCGAATCGGCGTCTGCGAGGTAGGCGTGCGTGGCCGCGCTGTGCGCCTGGTCGAAGCGGTACAGGCTCAGCCGGACGGCTCGCATCGGCCGGAATGGCAGTGCGTCCGGCGAGACGCCGACGCGGCGCGCGGCATAGCCGCGCACGGTCGAGAACAGTCCCATGAGTGGCCGGGACGTGTACTCGATCTCCGGGCGACGTCCCCACTGGTAGGAGCGTTCGGCGAGCTCCTGCCATTCGGCGAAGGCTGTCGCCCACGGCGAGCGGAACCAGTACATGTTGACGTAGTGGGTCCCGGTCAGTCGCTCGTCGGCAACACGCGATGAGCGCGCGCACTTCGGAGTGCGGACCCAGCGCTCGCCGTGCCGAACGCCGTCGAGCGCCAGGTTCTCGGGCCGATGGTCGAGCTGATGCCATTCGTTGTAGTCACGGTGCCGAGCTGGATCGGTGATCTCGGCGAAGGAGAGGAAGACGGTCTCGGCGAGCATGGCGCCGCGTCAGATTCCGGCCGAGCGCACGCGGGGTGCGACCTCGCCGAACAACAGCTCGATGTGCTCGTCCACGAGATCCGCCGGCATGTTCGCGATGCTGGCCCAGAAGTAGACGTGGACGACGGGGAGCCCCGCGATGCGCCGGCGGATCTCGGCCACCGCTTCGTCCGGCGTCAGGACCGACAGCCGCACGGACGCGACGCCGAGGCGGCCGGTCCCGAACCGCGAGTCGAGCGCGCCTGCGGGAATCTCGGCGCCGGGTGCATGTGCATTCAGGTAGGTCAGTACCTGGTGCGCGTAGTGCGGCTTGATCCGCTCCCAGGCGGCTTCCGGGTCGCGGCTCACGACGAGATCGATCGCGCCTCCCATCCGCGCCGCGCTCGCCGGGAAGCCCGCGGCGTGCAGGGCAGCTCGGTACGGCTCGAGCGACCCGCGGTTGAGCGTGAGCAGCCCGGCGCCGAGCCGGCCGGCGCGCTGTGCGTTCTTCGGACCCTGGTAGCCGAGCCACATCGGGATCGGACGCTGGACCGGCGCTGATCCGACCGGCGCCTCGTCGAGGAGGCGGCGGACCTCGGCGAACGTCTCGTCCGTCCGGGCGAGCCGCCGGCCGAGATCAGCTCCGAACGCGGCAAATTCGGCGGCGACGTAACCGGCGCCCAACCCCAACTCGAGCCGTCCGCCCGACACCGCATCGACCAACGCAGCCTGTTCGGCGATGTGGCGCGGGTGCCGCAGCGGTGCGACGAGGACACCGGTGCCGATCCGCACTCGCCGGGTGCACGCCGCGATCGCTGCGGCGAGTGTCAGCGGTTGGCTCAGGTAGCCGTCCTCGAACAGGTGGTGCTCGGTGGCCCACACCGAGTCGGCGCCCAACGCCTCCGCACGAGCGACAATCTCGAGCGTGCGAGCCAGTAGCTGGTCGCTCGGCACCCGCCATTGCGCAGGGTTACGGACGTCGAGGAACAGACCGAGCTGCACCGGCGAGGTGGTCACGCGGTCGAGCCGAGGAAACCGGAGTGCGTGCCGAACACGCGACGGTGGTAGGCGAGTGGCGCTGCGGGGAGGGCGACCGCCGATTCGACCCGACCCGGGATCAGGACGTGGTCGCCACCGTCGAGGAACGACTCCGCGCGACACGACAGCCAGCCGATGGCGTCGACCAGCCGCGGTAGGCCCTCGTCCGGGGACCACGCGACGCCGGCGAACTTGTCGCTGCCCTTGCCGGCGAACTGAACGGCGAGCCGGTCCTGGGACACCCCGAGGACGTTCACCCCGAACCGCCGCGTGCGCCTGATCTTCACCAGGAGATCGCTGGTCAGGTCCAGCGCGACGGCAATCATCGGTGGGCGCAGCGACAGCGACGTGAATGCGCTGACGGTCGTGCCGTGCGGGACGCCGTCGTCGATCGTCGTCACGACGGTGACCGGTGTGCAAACCTCGGCCATCACGTCGAGGAAGTCCTGTGCAGCGGGCCCGAGCGGCTGGACGTCCACTGTGTTCTCCTCCCACACGAACCTCTTCTGTTCCTAATCTTTACAATCATCTAGAGTCTAGCCGTCAGCCCGGCCGAGTACAGGAGCTTCCCGATGGACCTCGTGCAGACGCTGGCCGTGGAACGTGCGGTGCAGCGGGTGTACCTGGACTACTGCGACGCGATCGACGAGAAGCGCTTCGATGACCTCGACCGGGTGTTCACCCTTGATTGCCAGGGCGACTACCGGGACACCCAGGGCGTCGTGCTCGACGGCCTGGCCCCGTTGGTGACGCGGCTGCACGAAAACCTGGGCCCGGACTCCACGTGCGGCGCAACCCACCACAACGTGCTCAACTTCCGCGTCGACGTTCTCGACGACGATCGCACCGACGCTCAGGTGCACTTCTACGCGGTCCACCAGGGCCAGGGTGCGATGGCGGGCCGGCTCTACTCGGTGTGGGGCAGGTACGACGACGAGCTGCACCGCACCGAGGGCGGGTGGCGCATCGCACGACGCAAATACACGAACTTCGTCGTCGACGGAGACAAGGCTGTGATCCGGCGAGGGGCGCCGCAGGACACGGACGGCGGAGCGTAGTGCGCGCAATCGTCGTCGATCGCGTCGGGCCCGACGCACGTCCGCGCATCGCCGAGATCCCAATAGCCACGCCGGGTCCGGATGAGGTCCTCGTCCGCGTCCAGTTCGCCAGCGTGAATCCCGCGGACTGGAAGTGCCGAAGCGGCTGGATGCTTCCGTTCCCCCAGTTCCGTCCGCGCTCACCGTTCGTCCTGGGCTTCGACGGCGTAGGGACGGTGGCGGCCCTCGGCACAGACGTGAACGACGTCCGGATCGGCGACCGCGTCTGCGTGCGCGCCAACCAGATGACCGGACAGAACGGCACCTTCGCCGAGACGGTCTGCGTCGCGCGCTCCGATACCGCGCCCGTTCCCGACGGGCTCCCGGGCGAGCATGCGGCGACGATCCCGGTTGCCGGCGTGACGGCGTACCAGAGCATCACGAAGTACGCCCGAGTCGCATCGGGGCAGCGCATCCTTGTCAACGGCGCCGCCGGTGGCGTCGGCAGCTACGCGGTCCAGCTCGCCAGGCACGCGGGCGCCCGGGTCGCCGGCACCTGTGGACCGGACAACGCCGCATATCTGCGCGATCTCGGGTGCGAGCACGTCATCAACTACCGCACCCAGAACGTCCGGGACGCATCCCGGATGTGGGCAAAGGGCGGCGTACACGTCCTGCTCGACACCGTCAACGTCGACGGGGTACCGGACGCCGGTGAGTTGCTCCGGACCGGCGGAGTCGTCGTCGGCGTCGTGACGCTCGGGGCGGCGCAGCCGTACCGCGAGGAGGAGCTGCGTCCCTACGGTGCCCGTTTCGTCGCGGCAACGGTGAAACGGGACGAGGCGCGCGCGGACATGATCGCGCTGGCCCGCCTGCTCGCCGACGGCAGCATTCGTCCGCCGGCGGTCGAGGTCATCTCCTTCGAGGAGGCACCGCAGGCTCTTGACCGGATCGGGTCCGGGCACGTGCGGGGCAAGATCGTCGTGGCGATCGGCGCGGGGGAGTAGCAGATGGACTTCGAACCAGATCCCGATCAGCGGCGCTGGCTCACCGAGATCCGCGAGTTCCTGCGGGAGACGGTGACCGACGAGTTACTGCTCGAACGCGCTCGGCACGGATCGGAGCACGCCGGTCCTGCGACGATCGAGTTCCGGCGCCGCATGGGCGAACGGGGCTGGTTCGGCCTGAACTGGCCGAAGCATTACGGCGGGCTCGAGATGGGACCGGTGTACCAGCACATCCTGGTCAGCGAGCTCGAGTACTGGCGGGTGCCGACCCTCGACCTTACGGTCACGTCCGTCGCGCCGATGATCATGCGGCACGGCACCGAGCAGAACAAGACCGAGTTCCTGCCGCTGATCGCGCGCGGCGAGATGCGTGTCGCGGTCGGTTACTCCGAGCCCGACGCCGGCACCGACCTCGCGAGCCTGCGCACGAGCGCGCTACTAGACGGTGACGAGTGGGTCATCAATGGATCCAAGATCTGGAACAGCCTGGCCCAGATCGCGACCCACGAATGGCTGTGCGTCCGTACCGACCCGCAGGCGCCGAAACACAAAGGGATCTCGGTCGTCATCGTGCCGATCGACACCGCCGGGGTGGACGTCCGGCCGCTCCTCACGTGGCCGGATCTCACTACGAACGAGACGTTCTTCACCGACGTGCGCGTCCCGGCGACGAACCTGATCGGCGATGTCAATCGTGGCTGGCAGTACATCACCGGCGCACTGGATCTCGAACGCGGTGCGCTGACCAACGCCGGCGATCTGCGCCGGGCAGTAGACGAACTCATCGACGCCGCGGGGTGCGAAGTGCCCGGGGGTCATCGTCCGATCGACGACGACCATGTGCGCCGCGCCATCGCCCGCCTCGACGCAGACGTGGAGGTCGCGGTGCTGATGGGGCTCGAGGCGTCGTCAATGCTGGCCGACGGCACCATTCCGACGATCACGGTCACCGCCGAGAAGATCTTCACCAGCGAACTCCGCCAGCGCATCGCCGACACGGCGACGACCCTCCTCGGGATGGGCGGCGTGCTGTCGCCGGACGACCCCAATGCTCCGGCGGCCGGCGCGTTCCAGAAGCTGTACCGAGCAGCGCCGTTGATGCGATTCGGTGCGGGAACGAACGAGGTGCTGCGCGACGTGATCGCCCAGCGTGGCTATGCGATGCCCCGGCGCGACCGATGAGAGTCGCGAGCACTGCAGAGCAGCGCGACCTGCAGGCGACGCTGCGCAGACTCTTCACGGACACCTGCGCGACCGACCGCGGCCGCGTCGACCGCGGCCCTGGTGTCGCGGCCCGCGCCCGCGCTGCCCTGGCCGGCGCAGGCATGCTCGCCCTGCCTTTCGCCGAGGAACTCGGCGGCGCCGGTGCCCTCGGCTACGAGACCGGCCTCCTGTTCGAGGAGGGTGGGCGTGCGCTGTGCCCGTCCGTTGTCTACACGACGCTGCTGGCCGGGCTTGTCGTCGAGCGGTGCGCGCCGGCGGAGCAGTCGCGGGAGTGGCTCACCGGGGTCATGTCCGGCGCGACGACGGCGACATCGACACTGTGGTCGGCCGACGACGTACGGGAGGTGCCGCCCACACTGTCGGCGCAGCGCACCGGGGACGGCGTCCGGATCGAGGGCACGCTGCGGTTCGTCGAGAACCCCAGGGACGTCGACTTCCTGCTGGTCAGCGCGGCCGTCGACGGGGGCGACGACTGGATCGTGGCGATGATCGAGCCCGACGCGCCGGGCGTTCGGCACCAAGCGCTGAACGGTCTGGGTCGTGACCCGTTCGGGCATGTCGAACTGAGTGACTGCCGGGTGGCAGCGCACCGGGTTATCGAGGGTGTTTCCGCCGGTGCGCTGTACCAACTCGGCGAGATCGCCGTCGCGCTCCAGTGCATGGAGATGCTCGGCGGTGCGGCCCGGGTCCTCGACGACACCGTGGCGTACACGAAGCAACGTGAGCAGTTCGGCCGCCCGATTGCGTCCTTCCAGGCCGTGCAGCACATCGTCGCCGATCTGCGGATCGCGCTCGACGCCGCGCGGCTGGCGGCGTGGCGGGCAGCGTGGCGGGTCGGTCGCGGCGACCCGGCCGCACGTGACGTGGCGATCGCGAAACTTCACTGCAGTACGGCATACAAGACGACGACGCTGCAATGTCACCAGCTCATGGGAGGCATGGGCTTCTTGCGTGAGAGCGACCTGCACCTGTGGTCCGAGCGCGCCAAGGTGACCGAGATCCGCAACGGCTCGGCCGACGTCGCCCTCGGCTGGCTGGCCGAGAACCTCGAGAAGAGCACGAGGTTCGGCGCATGACCGCCGCTCACCAAGCGCTGTCCGGATTGCGCATCGTGGATCTGTCCCGATGGGTCGCGGGCGAGTACGCGACGAAGATGTTCGCGGACTTCGGCGCCGACGTCGTCAAGGTCGAGCGGCCCGGCGTCGGCAGCCTCACCCGGGGATGGGGGCCGTTCCGCGACGACGCCGTTGATCGCGAGGCGAGCGCGCTGTTCCTGCACCTGAACACGAACAAGCGCTCGATCGTGATCGATCTGGCTACTACCGCCGGGCGGGAGTCGCTCCTCGACCTCGTCGCCACGGCTGATGCGGTGATCGAATCGTTCCGTCCGGGACAGCTCGAGCGGCTGCGGCTGAGTCCCGACGAGCTCTTCGCGGTGAATCCGCGGCTCGTGCTCACCCGCATCTCCGCGTTCGGTCAGACCGGTCCGTATCGCGACTACGAGGCGACCGGCCTCGTGCTACAGGCGATGGGCGGCCCGATGCATGCGACCGGCGACGCCCAGCGCGAGCCGTTGCGCAAACCGGGAGTCATGGAGCAGTACACCATCGGCCGCACCGCCGCGGAGGCGACGCTGGCCGGGTTGCGCAACGTCGAGGTGAACAGCCGGGGCTGCGTCGTCGACGTCTCGGGACAGGAGGTGTTGCTCTCCAGCGCGGACCGACGCGCCTCGTACCTCCTGTCCGCGTCCTACTCCGGCATCGATGCACCGCGTGGCACGCGTAGCGCGCACCGTGGACGCACGACTTTCACCGGACCGTTCCGGGCCAAGGACGGCTACGTCATGGTTTACGTGACCAATCAGTCGTTCTGGAACCGGTTCGTCAATCTGGTCGGCGCCGAAGCGCCGGAGTTCCGCGCCCAGTTCCTCGATCGGACGGACGTTGCTACCGATCGCCACGAGTTCATCGCGTTCGTGACCGACTGGTTCGCGCGCCGCCCCAAGCAGCAGATCATGGAGGAGGGCATGGCAGCGCGAATTCCGCTGACCGCCGTGCTCGAGATCGACGAGCTGCTCGATCATCCCCACTTCCGAGCGCGTGCGGCGTTCGCGAGCGTCGAGCATCCGGTGGCCGGACGGCTCGTCTACCCCGGTGCGCCATGGCGGATGGCCGGCGGTTTCGCGCTGCGTAGCGCCGCCCCGCTTCTCGACGAGCACGGCGACGCGTTGCGCACCGAACTCGCGGCGCGTCGTCACGCGACGAAGCCCGCCACGGCGCCGCGTACGCAACCGGTCGTCGCCCCGCTGGAAGGCATCCGCGTTGTCGATCTCACCGTCGTCTGGGCCGGCCCGGGTGCGACCGCGCTGCTCGGCGACCTCGGTGCCGAAGTGATCCGTATCGAGGCCAACAACCGGATGAGTCGGCAGGTCTCGGCGGCGCTGACCAAGGAGATCGCGGCGACGTTGGGTTATCACGCGGCGACGTATCCCGACCGCGACCCGGGGCCACGACCCTATGACCGCAGCGCACTGTTCAACTGGCACGCAAGGAACAAGCTGTCCGCGTGCATGAACCTGGATTCGCCCGAGGGCCGCCGCGCGGCCCGCGAACTCATTGCGATCAGCGATGTCTTCGTCGAGAACAACAGCAACGGGACGATGGAGAAGCTCGGCCTCGGCCATGCCGAGCTGCTCGAGCTCAATCCCCGGCTCATCGTCGCGCGGATGCCACCGATGGGGATGTCCGGGCCGATGAGCGACTACCTCGGCTACGGACCGAACTTCAACTCGCTGGTCGGCATCGCCGCGATGGACGGCTACGAGGGCGAAACTCCCGACACCGCAGGCGAGAACTACCACATGGACGAAGCCACGCCGGCCGGTCTCGCGTTCGCCGTCCTCGCCGCTCTGCGTCGCCGCGAGAGCACGGGCAGCGGCGGGCTGATCGAGTTCGCGCAGTCGGAGAACGTCATACACGACATCGGCGAATACCTTCTCGCCCAGCAGCTGACCGGACGCAATCCGGCCGTCCTCGGCAACTCCGATCCGCACCTGCGCCAGGGCGTGTACCCCGCTGCCGGCGATGATCGGTGGATCGCCATCTCGCTACGTACCGACGCGGAGTCGGACCGGCTGTCGGCATTGATGGCTGCTGACGGATGCCATCGCATCGCGGACTGGACCAGGTCGAGGAAGGCGTCCGAACTGGTCGAGTACCTGCAGTCGGCCGGTATCCCGGCCGGCGAGGTGCTGAGCGAGGGCCAGGTCCTGGACGATCCGCATCTCGCCGCTCGCGAGTGGTTCCAGGTGCACAGCCATCCGGCGGTGGGCACGCATCGGTATCCCGGGCATCCATGGCGCGCGCAGGGGATGGCGCTGCGCTTCGGACGGGCGCTGCCCGGCTTCGGCGCGGACAACGCCTACGTCTACAAGACATTGCTGCAGTACGACGACGAGACCTACGACGACCTGGTCCGGCGCGGCCTGGTTACAGAGGAGCAGTTCGCATGACGGACGAGTCGCTCATCGATGAGCGAGCCACAGCGGCGATCGGCACGGTGATCGCTCAGTCATCCGGCACCGTCGTAAAGAAGGAGTTCCAGCGCTGGGCGGCGGCAGTGGGCGATCGGAACCCGCTCTACTTCGAGGACGAGACCGCGCGGGCGAACGGCTATCGCGAAGCAGTCATGCCACCGCTGTATCTGCCCCAGGTCACGCTCGGGGTCGTCGACCTCGACACCCTTCGGCCCGACGGGATACCCGGCGAGGGCGGGACGTCGGAGCTCATCCCGCTGCCGAAGTGCCCACGCTGGATGGCCGGTGGCGAGCAGACCACGTTCTTCGAGCCGGTCTACGACGGTGACCGGATCACCGCGTCTCGCACCCTCGACGACGTCGAGGAGAAACACGGCCGATCGGGCGCCTTCGTGCTGATCACCTCGACGACGCGATATCTGCGCGGCGAGACGGTGGTCGCTCGATCCGTCGTGACGACGATTGCGAGGCCCTGAGTGCCCGCGTTCTTCGAGGACGTCGCCGTCGGCGACGAGATCACGCCGCTGATCGTCGAGCCGACGACCACGCAACTCTTCTTCTTCAGTGCCGCGACCTACAACGGGCACCGGATCCACTACGACCGGGGTTGGGCGGTCGACGTCGAAGGCTATCCGGACGTGCTCGTCCACGGACCACTGCAAGCCGCGTTGCTCGCACGTGCAGTGACGGACTGGGCCGGGCCGTCCGGTCGGCTCGTCGCGTTCCGGACGCAGAACCGCGCGAGCGCCTTTCCCGGTCAGTCCCTGCGATTCTGTGGCTCCGTCGAAAGCACCGGGATCGATGACGGGCCTGGCCTGGTCGACCTCGTGGTGCGGTGCGAGATGGACGACGGCACGGTGCTGATGCCGGGCACGGCGACGGTAGAACTGCCCCGCCGCGGCGCCCCATGACGGCCGGTCTCGACGGCGACGCCGCGATCATCGGCTACGTCGAACTCGCGCCGCAGCGCAGACCGGAACGGCCACCCCGATTCGTCCTCGAGCAATGGGCCGCACTTGCGGGGGCCGCGGTGTCGGACGCGGGGATCCCGGCGGACCGGGTCAACGGCCTCGTCACGACTGCTGTTGCCGAGACCAACCTCTTCGCACCGGCGACGTTGGCCGAGTACCTCGGGCTGCCCGTGAACTTCGGAGAGTACGTCGATCTCGGCGGGGCGACGGCCGCCGGGATGATCTGGCGTGCTGCCGCCGCGATCGAGCTGGGCCTCTGCGATGCGGTCCTCGCCGTCCTGCCCGGATCGCGCAACGTGCCGCGTTCTGCGCGGCGCCCACCGGCGGAGGCCGATTACTTCGGCGCATCGAGCAACCGGTTCGGGTCCCCGCAGGCAGAGTTCGAGATCCCGTACGGCAACCTCGGGCAGAACGCGCCCTACGCTCAGATCGCGCGCCGCTACGGCGCCGAGTTCGGCTACGATCCCCGCGCCACCGCCAAGATCGCCGCTGACCAGCGGACGAACGCCTGCGCTACTCCGGACGCGGTGTTCCACGGCACGCCGTTGACGATCGAGGACGTGCTCGCGAGTCCGATGGTCGCCGATCCACTTCGCCTACTGGAGATCGTCATGCCGTGCCACGGCGGCGCGGGCGTCGTGATCGGAAATCGCGAGCTCGCGGCACGCTCGCGGCGTCGGCCGGTGTGGATCAAAGGATTCGGCGAGCGGATCGCCTACAAGACGCCGACCTACGCCCACGATCTGCTCCGGACGCCCATCGCACCGGCTGCGGACTCGGCGTTCGCGATGGCCGGCGTGCAGCGGTCGGATGTCGACGTCTGCTCCATCTACGACTGCTACACGATCACGGTGCTCATGAGTCTCGAGGACGCCGGATTCTGCGCGAAAGGAACGGGAATGGAGTTCGTCCGGGCGCACGACCTGACCTATCGAGGCGACTTCCCGCTCAACACGGCAGGCGGTCAGCTGTCGTTCGGCCAAGCCGGGATGGCGGGCGGCATGCACCACGTGTGCGACGCCGTGCGCCAGGTCACGGGACGGGCCGGCGCGGCGCAGGTCGCCGACTGCAACACGGCGTTCGTCACTGGGAACGGCGGGATCATGAGCGAACAGGTCGCGCTCGTCCTGCAGGGGGACTGAGGCGCATGTCGCCCGCCCGACCGTTGCCCGAGCCCACGCCCGTTTCCGCTCCGTTCTGGGACGGGCTGCGTGAGCACGTCCTTCGCATCCAGTACTCGCCGTCGAGCGGCCGCTACGTCTTCTACCCGCGGCTGCTCGCGCCGGGCACGCTGGCCGACGACCTCGAATGGCGCGAGATCGACGGCGCCGGAACGCTCTACACGTTCACCGTCGCGGAGCGCGCGACCGCTCCGTTCTTCGCGGACGAGGTGCCGCAACTGCTCGCGGTAGTGGAATGGGACGTCGGGCCGCGATTCAGCACCGAGCTCGTCGACGTCGACCCGGTCGACATCAAGGTCGGAATGCGCGTGCGGCCGGTCTTCTGCGACTACCCGGACGCGGGAGTCACGCTGCTCAGATATGCGCCGGCCTGACTGGAACTGGACTAGGCCATCGCTCCGCCGTCGATCGTCATGACACTCCCGGTGACGAATCGCGCCTCGGGGGAGACCAGGTAGGCGATCATCGCGGCGATCTCGCCCGGCTGGGCCACCGGCGGATCCAGCAGCGCCGGTCCGCGCGCCATCAGCACCGGATCGGCGTCGGCAACCGGCGCGAGTGCAGCGGCCAGTGGTGTCGCGATGCTCCCCGGGCACACGCAGTTCACCCGTACGCCCTGGCGGCCGAACTCGACCGCAAGGGTGCGCGACAGCGCCACGATCCCGCCCTTGGACGCCGAGTAGGCGGCCATGTACCGCCAACCGCGCAACGCGGCCACGGACGCGACGTTCACCATGCAGCCCTTCGAACGCAGCAGCTCGGGCACGGCTGCCCTGGCGACGAGGAAGGTCCCGGTCAGGTTGATGTCGAGGATGCGCTGCCACTGCTCCAGCGACGTGTCGAGGAAACGGCTCGAAAGGCCGATGCCGGCGACGTTGACGACCGCGTCGATGCGCCCGTAGGCGGACACCGCTCGAGCGATCGCAGAATTCACCGACTCCTCGGCACTGACGTCGCACTCGACGGCAATCGCGCGGCCCCCACTGTCGGTGATCGCCTGCGCGGTCGCCGCCGCCGTGTCGCCGCGCACGTCGAGGCAGACGACCGTCATCGCGTCCGCCGCGAGCCGCGTCGCCGTCGCCGATCCCAACCCGGAACCGGCGCCGGTCACGACCGCAACGGGCGCAGAACTCGATGACATGCGGATCCTCCGTGCTCGTCCCCGCGAACGCAGCGCGGGCCGTGGGTTGGTCAGCTACCGTCGCGCACCGGCCGCAGTCGCGGAGCACGCCCGTGGCTGCGGATGACGGTTGCGTCCACGTGGCGCGAGCCGTCGGTCGGAGTGCGGTAGAACTGCTGCGGATCGAAGTGCGCCTCGGCGAGCTCGGACGCGGCCACGACCTCACCCGCCTCGATGAGGTCGGTGATCTCCTCGTGCGCGCTCAATCCCTGACGCCGGTAGTCGGGATCGGGGAACACTCCCTCGGATGCGGTCAGCTCGGCCCAGGCCACGACGTGACCAAGCCACAGCGACTCCAGCGAACCGACGAGCAGACCCATGGTCTGGCTGCCGCAGTGCCGGACCAGGTTGGTGTGGAAGTCGGCCGTCGCGGCGACGTAGGCGAGTTCGTTTTCGAGTGATTCCTCGGCGCGACGGTTGCACTCGCGCAGCGCCGGCACCACTGTGTCGTCGCGGTCCGGGCGGCCGGCACACAGCGCCGCGCACGTCCCCTCCAGATGCTTCAGCGCCCCACCGACGTCGTCGAGCGACACCTTCAGACGCTGCAGGACGAGCGCCATGGTGTACGCGGCGTGGCGTGCATCCGGATAGTGGACCTGCGCGCCACCGACATTCCCGCGGCGCACGGTGATCAGTCCCTCGGTCTCGAGGATGCGCTGCGCCTCTCGCAGCGAAGGCTTGCTGACATCGAACTCGGCGAGCAGAGTCTCCTGGTTCGGCAACAGCTGTCCGTCGGCGAGCTTGCCATCGAGGATGCGCCGGCGCAGCTCATCGGCCACGAGCTCGGCCAGCCGCGGCTGATGAAGCTGATTGCCGAATGTGTCGCTCATCCGACTGCGTACAGATCCGCATCGGTCTTCGGCAGGCGTTCGAGGCACGCGTTCCACAACGCGCGAACGCCCTCGCGCCGGAAGAACTCGGCACGCCGTTCGACCGCGTCGTCCGCGAGCGTGCGTCCGCCGGCTGCCGTCGCCTCGAGCTGGTAGCGGGCGGCCTGCTCGATGAGCACCGCGTGCATGGTGGCTTCCTCGAGGCTCGCTCCGACGAGGATCACGCCGTGGTTGCTGATGAGCAGCGCATCGCACTCGGCCAAGGCAGCCGCAATCAGCTTGCCTTCCACCGGCGGCTGCAGGCCGTCCTCGAAGTACAGCGCCTGCCTGCCGACGAAGGGGGCAGCGACGATGTTGTAGGCCTGGACCGGTTCCTGCTTGGTCGTGAGCGCGGATATATAGGTCGAATGCGTGTGGACGATGGCGCCGACGTCCGGGCGTTGCTCGTAGATCGCTGCATGGAATTGCACGGCCGGGGACGCTTCCCACGATCCGGAGCGAACGACCATGTCGAAGCCGACCTCGATGATCCGCTCGGGCAGGGTCTCGTCGAAATACTCGAAGGGCGAGATCCAGAAGGCGTCCTGCCCGGATCGTTCGCTCACATGGCCCGCGACCATGCTCTCGCAACCCTCGTTGGCCAGGATGCGGCGCGCTGCTGCGATTCGGAACTGCGGCGAGTCGGCGTTCACAGCACCCCTCCACTCCAAAGGTCTATCTTTATAACAACAAGAAGTATGGCACGTGCGGCGAGATCTGAGTCGCCGAACGACCGCGTTCTCGGCGGTCGCCACCACCGTGAGTCGCACTGGATCCGAGGGGGCGCGGCGATGCCGACCGCGAACGACCACGCCGCGACGCCGTCGGTGCAGGCGCGGCTGGATCGGCTCGAGCAGCGGGTGCGTGAGCTCGAGGACGAACGCGAGCTGCGCGACCTGCTCACCCGGTACTCGTTCGGCGCCGACGTCTTCCGTGGCCCGCAATGGGTGCAGCTGTTCACCTCGGACGGCGTGTACGACCTGGGAGCGCAGAACGTTCAGGGCGCGTTCACCGGTCGATTCACCGGCGGCGACGATCTCCTCGGATTGATCACGGGGGCCGGCATGCCTCCCGAGGGGCGGGCACAGCACTACCACGGACCGATGCGATTCGACATCGACGGCGACCACGCCAGCGCCGAGTCGTACTCGATCACCTACCGACTCGGCGACGCTGACGCAGCAGAGATCTACTGTCTGGGGTTCAACCGCTGGACGTTCCGCCGGGTCGGCGGACGTTGGCAGATAGCGGAGCGGCATCGCCGCGAGCTCGGCGCCCGTGCCGAGGCAGAAGTGATCAGTCCCATCGCCCGCGACGACGTCGCGGCCTCGGACTGAGGGCCGGCGCGGCGTCCCGTCCGTACGATCGGGTCCGCTCGCATGAAACTCGCACCCACTCGCATAAACCCGCACGAAAGGACGTCATGCCGACCGCTGAGGACGCCGACCTGCCGCTGACCGCGTGGACGGTGCTCGGAGTGCTCTCCTTCCCCGGCGAACGCTCCGGATACGAGATCAAGTCGTGGGCCGATCGCAGCCTGCGCTTCTTCTACTGGAGTCCCGCACTGAGCCAGGTCTACCGGGAGCTG